>CAZNSB010000064.1:13820-15071 GCA_964575155.1 uncultured Planctomycetaceae bacterium
GCTCGGTAAATACCCGGCGTGAGCGGGAACCCGCCGGAGGAGGCGGGCTCATCGCGGCCCGGCTGCAAACGGCAGTCGAGGCCGGGGCGGGTGCTTCCGTCGTGGGCGAATCGCCTCACGCGTAGAACCTGGCCGGCTCGATGGTCGGGGCGGCTTCCACGGCGGCGACGATGCGCTCGATGAGGCGCCGGCGGAGGCCGTCGGAGACCTCGCGGTATTCCCGCCGGCCGACGAGGTTTACCTGCTCGGCCGGGTCGGCGCGGAGGTCGTAAAGGTAGCGCTCCACGTAGCGGTCGCTGGCCGGGTCCTGCCCGCCCCGCCGGTTCGGGGCGAAGACGCTGTATTTCCATCGTCGCGTTCGGATGGCCCGGCCGACCTCGGACTCGCTGATCTGGAGGAAGACCTCCTCGGGCCAGTCGTCGTTGCGGCGGTCCAGCAGGGGCAGCATGCTCCGCCCGTGCATGCTCGCGGGGACCGCCAGCCCGGCCGCGTCCAGCAGCGTCGCCGGCACGTCCACCAGCGAGACGCACTCGGGGACCACCGCCCGGCGGTCGAACCCCGCCCCCGCAAAGACCATCGGGATGCGCGAGCTGGCCTCGTGGCACGACCGCTTGTACTCGCCGTTCCGCGTCCGGAAGTGGCAGCCGTGGTCGGAAAGGAAGAGGACGATCGTCTCCTCGGCGATGCCCTCGCCCTCCAGACGCCCCAGCAGCGCGCCCAGGTTCTCGTCCAGCCGGGCGCACATCCCGTAGTAATCGGGAAGCTCCCCCATCCAGTCCCCCTGCCCGACGAGCAGGTCCGCCGGGGCGTGGCAATTCGCGTAGCGGGCCGCGTAGCCGTCGGGGGCGACGAAGCGCTTCATGTCGTTCTGGAAGTGCGGCTCGATGTAGCTGACGATCAGAAAGAAGGGCTCGTCGCCGCGGGCGGAGATAAACTCGGCGGCCTTTTCGGTGAGGAAGTCGCTCCGCCAGCCGGTGAACTCCACCTTCCGCCCCTCGGCGTCGAAGAGGTGGCCTTCGTAGGGATGGGAGGTGAACTCCAGCACGTCCGAGGCCAGCCAGTAGTCGTACCCGCCGCGGCGGTTGGGCGGGACGGGCTCGGAGCGCCCGCCGCCGAGGTGCCACTTGCCGACGTACCCGGCGCGGTAGCCGGCCTCCCTGAACCAATGGGCCAGCGTGGGCTCACCTTCCGGCAGCGCGATGCCGTTGCGGAAGCACCCGGTGGCCAGGGCGTACTTCCCGGTCTGGAGCG
>CAZNSB010000065.1:0-4242 GCA_964575155.1 uncultured Planctomycetaceae bacterium
CAGGAAGGACAGCGTCATGCCGACCAGCAGGGCCGCCCAGCCGGCCAGGAAGTCCACGCCGGCGGCGGCGATCACGGCCGGGCCTCCTTGAGCTGCACGCGGAGGAGGGCGATGCGCCTGCGGCGGACGGCCTCGACGGTGAAGGTGACGTTGTGGTAGGCGGCGGTCTGCCCGACGCGCGGGAGCTGCTGGAGCAGGGAGATGACGAACCCGCCGACGGTGCTGAAGCGCGTCCGGGACAGCTCGGTGGGGAAGGCCTGGGCCCATTCGTGTATGGGCAGGTCGCCGTCCACCAGCCATTCCGTACCGGAGAGCCGCTGCACGGGCGGGGAGCGCCTGGCCTCGCGGGCGTCGGGGATGTCGCCGACGATCTCCTCCAGGACGTCCTCCAGGGTGACCAGCCCGGCGGTCCCGCCGTACTCGTCCACCACCATGGCCAACTGGCTGCGGGCGGCGCGGAGCTGCATCAGCACGCGCTCCAGCGGGGCCGACTCGGGCACGAACTCCACGGGCGTGGCGATCTCCCGGAGGCGCTTGCCCGGCGAGACCAGCAGCCGCTTGGCGTACACCACGCCGACGGCGTGGTCGAGGTCGCCTTCGCAGACCGGGACCTTGGTGATCTGCTTTTCGCGGATCAGTTGCATCAGCCCCTCCGGCGATCCGTCCGCGTCGTAGGCGACCACGTCCACGCGGGGGACCATGATGTCGGCGGCCTTCAGGTCGGTCAGCTCCAGCACCTCCTGGAGCATCTCGGTCTCGTCCTGCCCGATCAGGCCTCGCTTCTGCGACAGCGCCAGCAGCGCCGTCATCTCCTCCGGGGTGAGCTCGCCTCGGTGCCGCCTGGCCGGGGCCAGCAGCCGAGTCAGCGGATCGACCAGGAAGGCCATGAGCAGGCGGCGGACGGGCTCGACGGCCTGCCCCAGCGCCGCCAGCACCGGCGCCACCAGCGGCGCCAGTCGCATCGGCGCCACGAAGGAGATCGTCTTGGGGATGATCTCGCTGAAGATGATGACGGCCAGCAGGGTTCCCGCGGCCAGGACCGGCGCCCAGATGTGCCCGTGGTCCACCTCCGCCCGGACCTTCACGATCAGCAGCGTGGAGAAGACGAAGTACAGGATGCGGATGACGTTGGTGCCCAGCAGGACGGTGGTCAGCACGCTGTCCGGGCGCCGCATCAGCCGGGGAACCACCCGGACCCACCGCCGGGAATCCTGCCCCAGCCGGTACAACTGCCCACGGGAGAGGGCGAACACGGCCGTCTCCGCCCCGCTGAAGAACGCGGATCCGGCCAGCAGCCCCACCAGCACCAGGAGTTGCCAGGCCTGGCGGACGCAGAACGCCCCGATTGTCACGGCCAGCACGTCGATCGTATCGGCTCCCTACGCCATCCAGCGCGTCGGGCTGAGCATGGTGTCGTCGTGCCCGCAGACAATCACATCGGCGATTTCCAGCAGGTCGTTCAGCGACTGCATCGCCGCGCGGGTCTCGACGCATCCCGCCCAGACGCGTCCGGCCAGGACGTGATCGCCCGTCACGGCCGCGTCCCCGGCCAGCATCACCGTCAGCCGGGGACCCGTCAGCAGAAGACCCGCCGAGCCCACCGACGGCCCCGGCAGGGGGTACAGGTGGACCGCCGGGGTCAGCTTCTCCGGGGCCGGGGCGAAACGCTTCAGCAGCTTCAGGTCCGCGGCGACCGCTGCCTCCACCTGACGCCCCCCCCGGTCGGCGGATTCCGCCAGCGTCTCCAGGTGCTCCCGGTACGCCGCCAGCTCCTCTTGGCCGCACAGCCACCGCGCCCGCCCGAACGCCCCGATGCTCCGCCGGTGCGTCGGGCGCAGCGTCGTGCAGAAGACGTCGGTGATCTGCTCGGCGAGGAGCCCGGAGCGTTCGAAGACGCGGCTGACGATCGCCGGCGCCGGCAGGGAGGGGTCCACCAGGATGGCACGGTCGCCGTCGCGGACCAGGGTGGTGGTGGCGTGCGGCGTCCGCAGGCCGGGAGGCTCGTTCCAGAATGGGTTGCTGCTCAGCGTCCCGATGCTGACCACTGTGAAGCGCACGCTCATGGTCCACCATCTTAGCGGGCGCCCCGCCCGACCCATCACGCTATTTTGCCCCTCGAAGACCGGAGGCGCTCTATTTCGCCCTATTTTGCCCCTGGTCGAAGACCAGAGGCACTCTATTTTGCCCCCGGTCGCAGACCAGAGGCACTCTATTTTGCCCCCGGTCGCAGACCGGGGGCGCCCCCGGTCTTCGACCGGGGGCAAAATATAACAACACAGCAAAATATGACAACGCATCAACCCCCCACGTGTTTCATCGCCTCCTCGGCGACGGCCTCCACGGCGGCGTCCTCGGGCACGTCGATCCACCGGACCTGCCCGAAGCGGCGGAACCACGTCCGCTGCTTCCGGGCGAGCTGCCGCGTGTGGATCTTGATCTGCTCGACGGCGTCGGCCAGGCGGCAGCGCCCCCGCAGGTGGGCGATCATCTCGGCGTACCCGAGGGCCTGGGCGGCCTGCGGGGAGAGCCCGCCCGGCTCGGCCAGCAGGGCCGCCACCTCCTCGCGCAGCCCCTGGGCGATCATCCGCCGGACGCGGGCGTTGATCCGGCGGTTGACGTCCTCGCGCCGGCGGCGCAGCCCGATGAAGACGCGGTCGTAGCGGGGGGCTTTCCGGTCCCACTGTTGCTGGAGTCGGCTGATGGGCCGCCCCGTCTGCTCGTACACCTCCAGGGCGCGGACGATCCGCTTTTCGTCGTTGGGGTGGATGCGTCCGGCGGATTCCGGATCGACCCTCGCCAGCTCCGCGTGCAGCGCCGCCAGGCCTTCGCCCGCGGCGCGGGCCTTCAGGCGCCGGCGGGTCTCCGCATCGGCCCCGGGGCCCTCGAAGAGGCCCTCGGAAAGGGCCTTGATGTACAGCCCGGTGCCGCCGACGGCCAGGACGGCGTCGCCGGCGGCGGCGATCTGGGAGACGGCCCGGTCGGCGTGTTCGAGGTAGGCGGCCACGCTGAAGGGCTCACTCGGCTCGACGATGTCGATGCAGTGGTGGGCCACTTCGGCGCGCTGGGGCGGGGTCGGCTTGCCCGTGCCGATGTCCATCCGCCGGTACACCTTCATCGAGTCGACGCTGACGATCTGCCCGCCTGCCCGCCGGGCCAGCGCCCGCCCGACCGAGCCCTTCCCGCTCGCCGTGCAGCCCACGATGAAGTGGACCCGGATCATCCGCGCGATTCTGGGGGGGCAGGGCAGAGGTGTCAAGGACCCGAACGAGCGCGCCGGAGGGGCAAAGACTTTCCCACGCGGCGCAGCGCGTGGGCTTGGCAAGCCAAGCCCACGGACTGCGGTCCGTGGGAGCCCTCCTCGCAACGTCCCCGACTCACATCCCCAGCAGCCGCTCGATGTTCCCGTGGTACAGCTTGTGCAGCACGTCCTCGGGCAGCTCCAGCCCCCCCAGCGCCTGCCGGGGGTCGCTGCACAGGAACGGGATGGGCTGCTGGCGGCGGGCCGTCTCGAGGAACACCTTGTGGAACTCGTAGAACCACACGCTCGTTGCGAACAGGGTCTGGTCGCCGGCGTCGGCGAACCGCTCCGGGAGGCGCTGGGGGGTCAGGAAGGTCTGCGGCTGGATGTCGTCGTCGTCGTCGTCGTGGACGAGGATGGTGTCCGTGCCGAAGAGGATGCGGTCGGCGAAGTTTTCGCAGAGCGTGCGGGCGGCGTGGCGGCGGCGTGCGGTCTTGCCCATCGAGCAGAACCGCGCGGAGATGTCGACGTGGAGGTTGGGCATTGCCTCCAGCATCTCCGCCAGGGTCCCGAAATCGTCTTCCCAACTGCCCAGGTGGGGGCCGATGAAGTTGGTGCCCCGGTGGCGGCGGAGGACGGCGTTCCTCTCGGCGAGCAGCTCGTCCCGCCCGGGCAGGCCCTTGCGGTAGTAGCTCCACTCCGGGTTGGCGTCGAAGACCAGTTGCCAATCGTTGTGTTCGTCGATGGGCTCCCAGAACGCCCGCGGGTCGGCGGTGTGGATGAGGACGGGGATGCCCATTTCTCCGGCCGCCGTCCAGATCGGGTCCAGCCGACCGTCGTCAACGCGCAGCAGCTCGCCCGAGGCGTCCGTGTATCCGAGCCCCAGTTGCTTGTAGATCTTCAGCCCGCGCATGCCGGCCTCCCGCCCGCGGCGCAGGTCCTCGACGGCGCGGGCGGCGAAATCCGGAGAGTCGATCCTTGAAAAATCAACGTTTCCGAATACG
>CAZNSB010000065.1:4252-15051 GCA_964575155.1 uncultured Planctomycetaceae bacterium
ACGAGGAATCGCCCCGCGAACTTCTTGAAGTGGCGCAGGTCGTCCTGGAGCTTCGGGCCGAACCCGTCGAACCATTCGGCCACCACCACGGCGTCGATGCCGGCGGCGTCCATGATGCGCACGGCCAGTTCGGCCTTGTCGCAGGTCACGTGCGTGTGGGCGTCGATGATTCGCATTGTCTGCGACATTCTCTATCCCCCCGGGCTGTTCTGACACTAGCCCCCCGCGGAAGCGGGGGGTCGTGCTGCGGACTCGGTCAATGCCATTCCAGTGCCGCCCTCAGCCTGGTGGCGTCAGCCCCGATCGCTTCGGCGAGTTTTCGGACGGCGTCGGCGTCGGCGTCGAAGTTGATGGTGTCTTCACTGGTGACGGCGAGTCCGGCCAGCAGGGCGGCCAGGTCCAGGGCCGTCTCCAGCGGCGCGTCGGCGAGCCGTCGCCGGCGGGGGCGGTCCGGGCGGATGAAGGGCAGCCCCGCCGCCGCCGCGACCATCAACCCCGCCAGCGTCGCGTCGCCGGCCCCGGCGGTGTTGACCGCGGGGACCGGCGCGGCGGGCGTGAATTCCATCTCGCCGCGGGAGAAGCCATAAGAGCCTTCCTCCCCTGCCGTTACGCAAAGACTCATGCCCGGGTTTTTCGCCGCCAGCACCTCGCCGGCGGCCCGGGCAACGGTGGCGGGCTGGCCGGCGGGGTCGACCTGGGCGATCGCGGCCGCCTCTTCCCGGTTGACGCCCAGCAGGTCCACCCGCTGGAGCATCCCGGTCTCCATGGCCTCGGGGACCTCGCCGGTGTTGAAGGCCGCCGCCGTCTGCCAGCGGCGCTGCCGGGAAAGCGCCAGCAGTCGCCGCCGGGCCTCCAGCGGGACCTCCGGCAGGGCCGCGGCGATGCCGCCGGCGCTCTCGTCCAGCGCCTCCACCGCCCGCTGGACGTCGCCTGCGGTCACGTGGGCCGAGGCGCTGTCGTCCGTGGTCATGTTGCCCCCGTCGCCGTCGGGGTAGGTGAAGCAGACGCTGAAGAGGGTTTCCCGCCCGCGCTCGACGGCGACGAAGCGCGTGTCCATGCCGGCCTGGCGCATGTGCTCGAGCAGGGCCGACCCGGTGGGGTCGTCGCCGATCTTTCCGATGGGGATCACGGTCAGCCCGGCGCGTCCCCGGCCGGTCAGCGCCGCGGCGTAGTGGGTGACGATGTGCAGCTTGCAGAAGTCGCGGCGGGGGAGGATTCGTGCGGCTCGGCTTTCGTTTCGCCCGAGCGTTTGGTCGCCGCGGAGGGCCAGGAACATCCCCGACCCGATCCCGCCGACGCCGAGGAGGAATCGGACTCTCCGCTTGGCTTTCGTCAGAACAGCTCCCATTCAGGATGTTCGGCGATGGGGTGCGACGCGGTCTGGCGTGTGGCCGTCAGCAGGGCGTCTCCGTGCGTCTGGAGCAGGGTGATCGGGTATTCCGGGGTGACCGGCCCGAACAGGGCCACCCGCAGGGCCGTCTGCTTCCACGGGCCCGTATCGGAAAATAGCCGGACCTTCCGCCCCGACAGGCACTCCGACACCCCCAGCGTCACCGACATCGGCGGGACGAACTGGTACGCCGAGCCGAACGTCCGATGCGCCAACGCGATGATGGTGTCGGCGTTGTTGTATTGCACGCGCCCGCGGGACGCGGCGAGCTGGTCGATGCTGACGGCGGCGTAGGGCTCGCGGCGGGCCTGGTTGTAGGCGATGTGACCGTCCTGCCCCCACCCGCCCAGGGTGATGTCGACCTGGACCGACGCGATCTCCTCGGCGAGGTCCTCGATGTTCTCGGGCGTGGGGAAGTGGCGCTGCGGTTCGGGCACGCACAGGTCCTCGTCGATGCCCCCGTAGAAGACCCGCTCCATGGTGCTGCGGAAGTTGTACGGGTGGCCGGGAGGCAGGAGCCGGCCCTGCCAGTCGAGGCACTCGTCCATGTGGTAGACGTGCAGGTCCTTCAGGCTGACGCGTTCGGCATGGGCGATCCGGCGGAACGGCTCGTACCAGGCCATGGGCCCGCAGGGCACGATCGCCCGCGTCGGCTTGCCATAGGCATTGTGATCGGCGACCTCGTCGATCAGCTCCCTCGCCATCGCCTCGCCCATCCGGCCCGAGTCGCCCACCAGGCGAAAGGGGACCTTCAGCCCCGGGTGGCCCTCAAGCTCGTCGACGGGGACGCTGCACCACTGCCGAAGCTCCTGGAGCGTGTATCCTGTCGGCACGCCTGCATCTCCTTTCGGACGTCTCCGTGAAAGGGTACGCCCCTCGCCCGAACGCGTCAATGCGCTGAACGCAACCGGAGGGTCCCGCGCATCCTGCCTGCCGGCCGGTCCGCGGGAGGGGTCTTGCTCACCCGCGTTCGGTGCGGTATGTTGCCGGACCTCGAAATCAAGACTGTTGATGGAGGTTCGCGATGAATCGCCGCAGCTCGAAGGACGAGTTCAGGATCCGGGGGCTCATGGCCGACCCGGCCCGGCTGGTGGAGCGGCACGAGTTCTACTTCGACCTGCTCGAGAGGATGGCCGAGTGGGGCATGAACACCCTCTGGTGGCACTTTGCCGATGATGAGGGTTTCATGCTGAAGCTCAAGAGCCACCCGGAGCTGGCCACCCCGCACGCGTTCTCCCGGGCCGAGATGCAGCGGCTGCTGGCGAAGGCGGGCGAGTGCGGCGTCGACGTGGTGCCGGAGGTGGAGAGCCTCGGCCACGCGCGGTACATGACCCGCCTGCGGGCCTACCGCGACCTGGCGGACGGGCCGGAATTCGGCTTCAACGCTATCTGCCCGTCGCATCCGCGGACGCTTCCCCTGCTGGCGGAAATCATCCGCGAGGTCGCCGAGCTGTTCCCCAGCCGGTACTTCCACGCCGGGCTCGACGAAGTGGACCTGGGCGACTGCCCGCGCTGCCGCCGCCGCGCCCGGGGCAGGCCCGGCTGGTGGGTCTACGCCCAGCACGTCAGGGCGGTCCACGAGATCGTCCGCGGCTGCGGGAAGCAGATGATCATGTGGGCCGACCACGTCGAGAAAGGCCGCGGCATGCTCCGGGTGCTGCCGAGGGACATCATCCTGGCCCACTGGCAGTACAGAGAGGTCCGCCCCGACGCGATCCGCCGGA
Organism: uncultured Planctomycetaceae bacterium; assembly: GCA_964575155.1. Lineage (GTDB taxonomy): Bacteria > Planctomycetota > Phycisphaerae > SM23-33 > SM23-33 > CAZNSB01. The sequence goes on from CAZNSB010000065.1 coordinate 7,367, forward strand.
GCGTCCAGGCGGGCTTCCGCGTCGTCGGCTGCCCCGCCCTGTGCCACTCCGGCGACATGATCATGCCCAACGCCGCCAACTACGAGAACATGGACGCGATGACGGAGGCGGTGGCGAAGCTCCGTCCGCGGGCGCGGGTCCTCGGCGTGGTGAACACCTGGTGGACGCTGTGGCGAGGCCTGCGCGACGCGTACCTGCCCGGCGCGGCGTACACCGGGGCGATGCTCCAGGAGGCCCGCGCCGTGGGCAAGCGCGCCTTCATGCGCCGGTTCGCCCGCGGCTTTTTCGGCCTCTCCGGCCAGGCCGGCGGAGACGCCGTCTGGCGGCTCCAGGAGGCGATGTGCGTGCGGGAGGAGGTGAGCGCGGCCCTGTTCGACTCGCCGACGGACATGCACGCGGCCCTGGCGCTGGCTGCCCGCGGCGCGTTCGACGGGCGGCGGGCGAAGCTGGCCGAGGCCACTCGGGTCCTGGAGAACTGCGCCCCGAGCGTCCGGACGCATCGGAACGAGTTCCGGGCGCTGCTGCTGGCCGGACGCGTCGCGGACCTGTGCTGCCGCCAGGTCGCCGACCTGGCCTCCGCCGTCGAGCACTACCGCCGGGCCGAAAGCATGCACGATGCCGGGCACGGGCTTGGGCGCACGCTGGTGCCGCTGAGGGCGGCGCTGCGGACCCTGCAACGGATGCAGCGGGCGGCCGGGAAGCTCGCCCGGGCCGCCGACCGCCAGTGGGACCGTACCCGATACCCCGACGATCCCAAGAAGGGCACCTGCCCCGGGAGGCGGTTCCGGCTCGACGCGCTGCTGCCCAAGCTGGACCGATCCGCGCGGTTCCTCGCCAAGCTGACGAAGGCCCTGCAAGGCGCCGTGGCCTCGTATCGACGGGGGGGGGCGTTTCCCTTCGGCCTGTGAGGGGGGGCGGAGGGCATGATGACCGAGAGAGAACGGTTCTGCGCGACGGTCAGCGGCCGGCGGCCGGAGGGGATTTTGTATACGGCCGGCTTCACGCCCGAGATCGGGCGCCGTCTGAAAGAGCACGCCGGCACGGAGGACCTCGCCGGGCATTACGGGCTGTTCGCGCCGGTGACGGTGGGCCCGCGGCGGCCGGAGGGGCATGTCGCCCCGGACTACAGCGTCTACTACGCCGAGGAGACGCTGCCGGAGGGGACGACGCTCAACGGCGACGGGGTCGCGATGATCCCTTCGGGGTACTATCACTTCTGGGGCTATCACAGCCCGCTGCGCAACGCCGAGTCCCTGGAGCAGTTGGAGTCCTACCTCCTTTCCGACGAGTCCGACTGGCCGACGGACCACATGCCCGCCGCCGTCGAGCGGGCTCACGCCGCCGGCAAGGTCGCTCAGGGCGGGATCGGGCACATGTATGAGACGGCGTGGCAGATCCGCGGGTACGAGCCGTTCCTGATCGACATGATCGACCGCCCCGCGTGGGCTGAGTGCATGCTGGAGAAGCTTCTTGCCCGCAACCTGGTCCGCGCCGCCGCCGCCGCCCGGGCGGGGGTGGACATGCTCCACTGCGGCGACGACGTGGCCAATCAGAACGCCATGATGTTCTCCGTCGAGATGTGGCGGGAGTTCATGCTCCGCCGCTGGGCCAAGGTCTGGGCCGCCGCCCGCCGGATCAAGCCCGACGTGCACATCTGGTACCACTCCGACGGCAACATCGCCGCCATCATCCCCGAGTTGCGGGAGGCGGGGGTGACCATCCTCAACCCCATCCAGCCGGAGTGCATGGACCCCGCCGGGCTGCGAAGGCAATACCCCCACCTGAACATGCACGGGACGGTCGGCACGCAGTCGACCATGCCGTGGGCCACGCCGGAGGAGGTTCGCCGCGTCGTCAAGGAGCGGATCGCCACCTGCGGCGACAAGGGCCGGCTGATCCTCGGCCCCACGCACGTCCTCGAGCCGGAGGTGCCCATCGAGAACTTCGAGGCCTACGTGGAGGCGGCAAGGGAGGGGTGAGGCTCCGCGGCCGTACCGGCCGCGGCTAAACGGAAGCGGCGAGCGTTAGGAATACAGGACTCAATAGACAGGGCGGGCCTGGATCACGATGCAGGTTCTGCGTCTTCTTCGGCGGGCACCGGCTGGTACATGCAGACGCAGTCGAAGACCTCGCCGTTGACGCGTGCGGCGACGCGGGGGTCCTTCAGCAGGCAGAGCTGGATGGCGTCCACGGCGAAGGCGGTATGCAGGTTGCTCTCGACGCTGCGGCCCATCCCTTCCAGGATGACCAGGTCGGCGTCCTCGGCGGCGGCGTTCAGCTCGTCGGAGACCTCCGACAGGTCGATCAGCGGGATGTCGTTGCCGGTGGAGACCACCTCGAACAGCCCCGCCTGGACGTAGCTGGCCAGGTCGTCGTCCTGCCCGGCCAGCTCCTGGACGATCTGGACGGTCTCGTCGGCGGTGATGTCGTTGAGGCTGGGGCGCTCGTTGGCGGCCAGAACCACGTGGACGGCGTGGGCGGCGAGCTGCCGGGCCAGCGGCATGATACCCAGCACGAAGTCGGCGCCGGCGTTGTCGACGAAGATGACGGCCTTGGCCCAGGGGGCGGGGTCGCCGGCGGCCAGCGGGAGCATCTCCATCAGCCCCTCGAAGTCGTCCATCAGCCAGGGGCGCGGCTTGATCCTCTCGATGACCGCTTCGAAGTCCACGTTGTCCTCGGCGTAGCCCATGGTGGCGGCGCTGCCGAGGTCGAAGATGTTCCCGGCGAAGACGCCCCGGATCAGCCGTTGCCACCGCTGCTCGGCGGGCAGGGAGGTCAGGTGGCGGACGAGCTGGGGATACTGCCCGGCGGCGCGCTGGTTCTCGCGGCGCTTGACGTGCCGAAACGGGTCGTGCAGCCCGTGGTCGCGGAGGGCCTTTTCCCGCATCCGGCAGAGCTGCACCACGCCCAGGGGGCCGCCGCCGGGCGGGTCCTCCCGCAGCGGCGCCAGCGCCTCGGCGAACTGCCGCCGGGCGGACTCGATCTGGCGGGTGTGCGTCCGCCCGTAGGCGGCCTTGGCCGAGGCCAGCACCTCCTGGAAGTGCTCCTGGAAGAGCTTGACCCAGTACGCTCTCGGTTCGGAGTCGGCGAGCAGGTCCACGTCGCTGACGGAGTACTCGGCCGGATCGGCCAGAAGGCAAAAGTGGCTCATAGGTTCGGTGCCGCGATCACGTAGAGGTTTTCGCTCTGGGCGCGGCCGGCGTATCGTTGCCGGGCCCGCCCGCCGCGCCTTGCGGCGGACCCGGCGTACCAGGGCTTATTGAACCTTGATCGTCACCAATGTCAAGTCATCGCACCGAGTTTGCAGGCCCGCAAATCGACGCATTTCCCACAATTGGTGTTTGCCGATCCCCTCGGCGGACTCTCCCCGGCGGCAGGCCGACAGCGCCGCTTCCCGGCAGCGCTGGCGCCCGAAGGGCTCGTCGCGGAAGTTGGTCGCCTCCGGCAGCCCGTCGGAAGAGATCGCCAGCACGTCGCCGCTCCGCAGCTCCAGGACCTTCTGCTCGAAGCACATGTCCGCGTCCAGCCCGATCACCCCGCCCAGGTTCCTCAGCAGCCGCTCCTTCCCGTCGCGGACCAGCATGGCCGGCTCGTGCCCGGCGCTGCAATACGTCAGCCGGCGGTGCGGAACGTCCAGCACGCCGTAGAACAGGGTGACGAAGTCGCTCTCGTCGCTGGCGGCCAGCATGTCGCGGTTGACGGCCGCCAGCACCTCGGAGAGGTCGTAGAGGTATCCGACGTGCGCCCGCAGCGAGGCCCTGACCGACGCCATCAGCAGCGAGGCGGGCACGCCCTTGCCCTTCACGTCGCCCACGCACACCCCCAGGTTGCCCTCCGGCAGCTCGATGAAGTCGTAGAAGTCCCCGCCCACCTCGAAGCAGGGAACGTAGATCGCCGAGATCTCCAGCCCCTGGACCCTCGGCGCCGCCTCCGGGGGGACCATCCGCCGCTGGACCTCGGCGGCCAGTTTGAGTTGCCGGCTCATGCGGTCCGCCTCCAGCGCCCCCTTGTACAGCCGCAGGTTCACGATCGCCGACGCCGCCTGCGACGCCACACCCCGAATCAGCGACGTCTCGAACCAGTCGAATTCGTGCGGCTGGCGCGTGTACACCCGGATGATCCCCTCGATACCCCCCTTGTAGATCATCGGCGCGCACAGGGCCGAGACGATGCCTTCCCGCCTGGCCTCGGCCGGGTACAGCACGCGCCGGTCCGTCCGCTCGTCGCCGATGTACACGCAGTTGCGGGTGGCGAGCACCTCCTGGTCGATCCGGCTGGCCGACAGCAGGATCGGGCCCTTGGCGAGGTATTCGGGGCTGAGCCCGTGGGCCCCCAGCGTGACCAGTTCGGCCCGCTCCTCGTTCAGCACGCGAATGGAGCAGGCGTCGGCGCCGGTGACTTTGACCATGGTCTCGGCCACGAGCTGGTGGATCTCCTTCAGGTCCCGCCGCTCGGTGAAGACCTCCGTCAGCCGGTACATCGCCGCCAGCTCCTCGATCCTCGCCCGCAACCGCCCCGCCTGCCGGCACAGCCGCTCCGGCACCTCGCCCATCAGCCCCACCAGCCGGCCGCCTTCCGCCCCGCCCGCCAGCACCACCGCCCCGACGTCTTGGCCGTCGATGACCACCTTGGCCTCGGCGGCGCCCGCCGGCGGCGTCCCTTCCCCCCCCAGCACCGTCCCGTCAGGTGAGAGGATCCACACCTTCCCCCCCGCCGCGCCCGAGAACGAACGCGACAACTGCTCCAGTGTTTCCCTGCCGAGATACTCGCTCCATCCCGTCATCGTCGCGCCAATATACACACACCCTCACAACCCGAAAGACCTCACTGGGTGCCGCTCCGGGTTGCCTTTCGCTTCCGGGGATGGCTCACCCGCGGGGGTGGTATTTTTTGTGGACGGCCTTGAGGCGGGAGAGGTCCACGTGGGTATAGATCTGGGTGCTGGCAATGTCGGCGTGCCCGAGCAGCTCCTGGACGGTGCGGAGGTTGGCCCCGCCGGCGAGCATGTGCGTGGCGAAGGAGTGCCGCAGCGTGTGCGGGCTGACGCGCCCGCGAATGGCGGCGCGGCGGACGTACTTGCGGACGAGGCGGAAGACGTCCTCTCGGCGGAGGCCCCTCCCGCTGCGCGACAGCAGCAGCGGGGTGTCGTCGTCGGCCGGCGGGAGGGGGCGCGCCTGGTGGAGGTATTCCCGCAGCCGGTCGAGAGCGGCCTCGGCCACGGGGACGACGCGCTCCTTGTTGCCCTTCCCGAGCACGCGGACGACGCCGAGACGGAAGTTGACGTCGCCGGCCTTCAGGCCCACCAGCTCGCTGGCGCGCATGCCGGTGGCGTACAGCAGCGTCAGGATCGCCCGGTCTCTCAGCCAGTGCGCGTCCTCGCCCAGGCTGGGCGCGGCCAGGAGCATGCCGACGGCCTGGTCGCTCGGGGCCACGGGGAGCCTGGCCCACTTCTTGGGCGGCAGGACGGTGCCGGAGGGGTCGTCGTCGAGCAGTGCCTCCAGGACGCAGAACCGGCAGAACATCCGCACGGCGGCCAGGGCCCGGGCGACGGAGGCGGGGGCCTTGCCGGCGGCCCCGGCCGAGCGGAGGAACTGCTCGATCCGGCCCGGCGTGATCTGCCGCAGCGTCGGGCAGCCGGCGTCCGCCAGGGCCGCGCCGAACTGCACCAGGTCCCGCCGGTACGCCAGGCAGGTGTTGGCGGCCAGGCCGCACTCCGCCTCAAGGTAGTCGAGGAATCCGGCCACGGCCGAGAGCATCTCAGCCGGCAGCGCGGACGCGTTCGGTGGCCTTGCCGTGGTGCGGGGCATTGCCCAGGAGCTTCATCTGGTACAGCGGGCAGTCGCGAAACTCGCCGACGCAGAGCGCCAGCGCCTCATCGAGCTTTTCCAGCGATTGATGGGCCGCACAGCGGGGGTCCGCTTCGTCCAGGAACGGGCACACGGTCGATCTCCCGGCACGGAGATTGCGCCGGCACCGCCGGCGCAGGCCCGGGGGCACCTGATCCCAGCCGGTGACGCAGTCCGCTGCGCCCGCCGCCCCGTGGGCCTCACCACGTTCCTTATCGTCGCGGCCGCCGCCGGTTCTCCAGCCTTTCGCGCCCGGGCGGTCAGTCCTGGATGCGCTGGTCTTTCGGGTAGCGTTTGTCGATGTAGGCGGCGATGGCGCGGGCGATGCCTTGGGCCTTGGTGTGGATTCCCTGGCTGGTGGTGGAGTTGGTCCGCCCGACGACGTTGGCCGTGCCCAGGACCTTCTTGGTGCCGGCGTCGACGAACTCGATCTGGGCGACGGCTTCCTCCAGGGGCCCGAACATCTGGCCGGAGATCCCCGCCGCTTCGTAGTGGACGACCCGGCCTCGGATCAGCAGGGCCTTGCCGGACCGGGCGTTGGCGATCTTCTTCTCGGCGAGGGCTTCCTCGAACGCCGCCTGCAGGGCGATGAACAGGGCTCCCGGCACGCGCCCCCCCATGGCGTCGGAGAAGCGCTCCAGCTTGAAGCACCTGTAGGCACCCAGAGGACGGGCCGCCTCCCCCCCGGCGACCTCCCGCGTCACCGTGAAGGACCCCTTCCCGCCCCTGAGCCCGGTCACTTCCTTGAAGCCCCGGCTGAGGCACCCGGCGGACACCGCCGCCAGCGCGATCATGGCCACGGCAAGACCCGCTTTTCCTTTCATGCTCCGGCTCCTTTCCTTCTGCTGGGTTTTTCCGCGGGGCCCACCGATGTCGGCCCCAAGTGAGACGCCGGGATTGTAGCGGGCGGCGGGGCGGGCGGTCAATCGCCCGGCTTTTCCATCGTGGCGGACCGCACGCGCAGCAGCTCCCAGTGCTTTCCCCAGAGCCCCCCGCCGGCGGAGACTTTCTCCAGGGCTTCGGCGCCGACCGGGGCGCGCTCGGCGGGGAGCAACACGTACGTCGCAGAGCGGTCTTCCGCCCGGTGGCGCCACTGCTTCTCGGCGAACTGGAGGACCTCCCGCCCGTCCAGCCGGCCGCCCACCTGCGGGTCCAGGCAGTTCTTCAGGTCACGCAGGCAGAGCGACCACTCGTTCATGCGCCCCGGCCCCAGGTGGTAGAGGTAGCGCACGTCGCTGGGGCAGCACAGCACGGAGCGCCGGCCGTACAGGCGGATCTCCTCGTTGCCGGTGATGAACAGGGCGTCGCGCCGGGTGTGCCGGCCGACCCAGCCAGCCAGGGCGCGGAGCTCGTCTCCCTTCTCGTTGTCGGTGTCCCGCCGGACGATGTCCCAGAAGCTGCGCCGGGGGGCGGAGGGGCGGTCGGGCTTGGCGGGCGGGGCTTCCGTCCCCCCGCCGGGGGCCTGGCCGGCCAGGGCGGCGATCGAGTCCCGGACCATGTGCCGCAGCGTGCGGGTGTTGAAGGCCAGCCCGAGGTAGACCACGGCGAAGACCAGCAGGACGGCCCGCACCAGGTGCCGGTGGGAGCGGGCCTGGCGGAAGAGGTGGACCGAGGCCTGGGCGAAGAAGACGTACAGGGGCAGCATCCCCAGCCGGAGGGCGCCGAAGAACTCGATGACCGGCGGCGGCGTGCCGCGCAGCCGCCCCACCAGTTGCGAGAGCCCCTGCAACCCCAGCCCCACCCCCACGGCCGCCGCCAGCATCCATAGCCAGACCGCGTGCTCGCGCATGCGGTACCGCCCGCCTCGGACCAGGATGATCGCCGAGGGCACCGCGAAGA
>CAZNSB010000066.1:0-15039 GCA_964575155.1 uncultured Planctomycetaceae bacterium
GAACATAATAGCACATCATGGCACGCAGCCCGGGCCCAGCCCGGCGGCGGCGCCAGCTCGAGCGGATGCTGGCCCGCCGCGCCAACGTCTCCACGGGCGAGCTGGCCGAGCGCTTCGGCGTGAGCTGCATGACGATCCGGCGCGACCTTCAGCGCCTGGCCGAGTCCGGCCTGGCGGTGCGCTGCTACGGCGGCGCCGTCGCCGCCCAGCGGATCACGCTTGAGTTCGCCTTCGACCGGCGGCGCCGGCAGCACCTGCCGGAGAAGCGCCGCATCGGCGCCGCGGCGGCGGCGAGCATCCGCCCCGGACAGACTCTCTTCCTGGACACCGGCACGACCACCCTCCAGATCGCCCGGGCGGCCGCGCGGGGCGAGGTCCCCTGCCGGGTCGTCACCAGCAGCCTGGTCATCGCCAGCGAGCTCTGGGGCCGCCAGCGCATCGAGCTGGTGCTGCTGGGCGGTCGCGTCCGGAGCGGCAGCCCCGATCTGGTCGGCGCCGGCACCGAGCTGATGCTGGAGAAGCTCTCCGCCGACGTGGCCTTCCTGGGCGCCGACGGGATCGACCCGTCGCGGGGCTGCTTTGCCGGGGACATCGAGGCGGCGCGGGTGGCGGAAGGCATGGCCGCCGGCGCCCGGCGGGTGGTGGTGGCGGCCGACAGCTCCAAGCTGGGCTCGGCGGGGCGGGCGCGGTACCTGAAGATCAAGGACGTGGACGAGCTGATCACCGACCGCCGCGCGAGCGGGCGCCAACGGGCCGCCCTCCGCCGCGCCGGCGTGAAGGTCACAGCGGTGTAGTGTACTCTGAAATCTGAATGTATGGGTGCCACGGCTGCGTTGTGTGCAGCCGTGCGGGCCCCGGGGCAGGCACGGCTGCAAAAGGCGCAGCCGTGGCACCCGGAGGTTCAATCCTGACAATGCACTAGCTCTTGGACGGCGCAGAGGAGGCAGACGAATGGACGGTCGCGAGATTCGCTTGAGGCGGTTGTTCGGCGGCGGAAGGGCGGTCGTCATCGCCGTGGATCACGGGCTGTTCGACGGGCCGATCCCGGCCATGGAGGACCTGCCCGCCACCGTCGAGAAGATCAACCCGGACGTGGACGCGGTGCTGCTGGCGCCGGGGATGCTGCGGCACTGCGGCGGCATCTTCGCGGGGCGCCGCCGGCCGATGGCGGTCCTCCGGCTGAACTGGAACACGGTGTACTGCTTCAAGTGGCAGTACCGCCAGGCGCCGAGCGTGGAGGCCTGCGGCCCCGCCGACGGGCTGCGCGAGGGCATGGACGTCGCCCTGGTCTCGCTGACGCTGCGGACGGGCGCCGAGGCGCGGGACGCGGGCAACGTGGCGGTCTTCGCCCGGCTGACGAACGCCTGCCACGAGCTGGGCATCCCGGTCATCGGCGAGTACTTCCCGACCGGGGGTGCGGAGATGACCGCCGAGGAGCTGCACGAGAACGTCCGGATCGGCAGCCGGATCGCCGCCGAGCTCGGCGCCGACGCGATCAAGACCTTCAACACCTGCGACTTCGCGGCGGTGACCGCCGCCGTGCCCGTGCCGGTGCTGGGGCTGGGCGCCGAGAGGCTTCCCACCCAGCGGGAGGCGCTGGCCCTGGCCGCTGCCGAGGTCGCCGCCGGCGCCGCCGGCGTCGTCTTCGGGCGGAACGCCGTCCAGGTGCCCGACCCCCACGCCTTCCAGGCCGCCCTCTGCCGGGTCGTCAGGGAAGACGCCTCACCCGATCAGATGGTCAGCAAGTACAGGCTGGAGTGAAACCATGACGACGTCGTCCTCACCCGGTCGGCTGCTGGGGGCGAACGGCGAGGGGATCCTCGCCGGCATGCGCGCGGGGCTGGCGTTCCTGGACTCCCACGACCCGGCCGGGCTCCTGGAGCGGGTCGGCCGGACCGTCGAGGAGGTCCCCCCGGTCACCCCCGTGGACAAGACGGCACTCCAGGATTCCTACGGCGGGAGGCAGACTGCCCCGTGCGACGACCTGCTGGTGGGGCGGGGGCTGTTCTACCTCACCGAGCAGCGCCGGCTGTGCCTGGACTGCACCAGCGGGCACTACCAGATGCTGTGGGGGTACAACCACCCGGCGCTGTGCGCCGCCGTGGCAGAGGCGACGGCCGCCGGCATCGTCTGGGACAACCACGCCAACATCCCGCAGACCCCCCTCAAGCAGCTCGCCCACCGCCTGGTGGCCGCCGCCAACGCCCCCGGCGAGCCCGACCCGATCGACACGGTCCTGCTGGGCTGCTGCACCGGGTCGGTGGCCTGCGAGGCGGCGCTGAAGCTGCAACTGCTCCGCTTCGAGCGCCGCCGGGGGAGGCGGCTGGCGCCCGCCTTCGTCGTCCTGGACGGGAACTACCACGGCACCGACATGGTCCCGCAGTACCTTCGCGGGCTGTGGGGGCGGTACGTCCGCCACATCGACGTCGTCACCGTCCAGCCCAACGACGCCGCCGAATTGCAGGCCGCCTTCGGCCGCTGCGGCGAGCGCGCCGCCGCCTTCTGGGCCGAGCCCGTCATGATGAACCGCGAGGCCGTCCCCCTCGAGCCGGGCTACCTCCAGCTCGCCCGGAGGCTGTGCGACGACGCCGGGGCCGCCCTGTGCATGGACGAGATCCAGACCGGCTTCTGGCAGCCGGAAATCTTCAGCTACCGCACCATGGGCTTCACCCCCGACATGGTCGTCGCCGGGAAGGGCATGACCGCCGGGTTCCACCCGCTGGCGGCGGTGCTGTACAGGACCCGCGACGACGTGATGGACCAGTACCAGGCGATCAACACGAACGGCTCGGCGCCGCTGCCGGCCTACGTGGCGCTGCGGGTGATGGACATGGTGGCCGCCCAGGCCGGACGCATCGCCGCAACCGGGGACCGCTTCATGGAGGGCCTCTCGGCCCTGGCCGGGGAATTCCCGGACGTCCTGGTCGACGCCCGCGGGAAGCGGCACCTGGCGGGGTTGAAGTTCAGGCGGGTGGACGAGGCGATCGGCTTCCACCGCCGGGCGGTCGAGGCCGGGCTGTGGGTCCGCGTCCACGCCTACCACGAAGGGCACAGCACGATCCTGACCAAGCTCGGGCTGGCTGCGGACGAGCAGATCGTGGACTTCATCATGGAGAGGTTCCGCTCGCTGCTGCGAGAATAACCGCCCCACGCGACGGGCATCGAAGGAAGCGAAGCAATGTCAAAGGCAAGTGACGAGTCCGTGATCCCACGGGTCGAATACGACCGCGACTGGTGCCGGGCGGACCTTTCCGCGCTGCCGCACCTGGTGACGGAGGTTCCCGGCCCGGAGAGCCGGCGGATGCACGCCGCGGCCGGCGAAGTCTACCGGGGCCTGTCGGGGCAGGTCAGGCTGTTTCCGGTCTGCTTCAGCCGCGGCCGCGGAGTGACCCTGGAGGACGTGGACGGCAACCGCTACCTGGACTTCTCCAGCGGCATCTACGTCACCAGCCTGGGGCACTGCCACCCGAAGGTTTCCGAGGCGGTGGCCCACTGGGCTCGCCGGCTGATGAACTGCCACGACTTCACCACGCCGGTCAAGGCGGCGCTGGTGGAGAAGTTGGCCGAAGTCCTGCCGGGCGACCTGAACGGGATGCAGATGTACGACAGCGGCACCGTGGCGGTGGAGGCGGCCATTCGCGTCTGCCGGGCGGCCACGGGGAAAACCGAGTTCCTCTCCGCCTTCTCGGACTTCCACGGGAAGAGCCTGGGGTCGGTCTCCTGCGCCCGAATGAACCCGATGTACGCGCCCACGCGGATGCCGGGGTTCTACATGGTCCCGCGCCCGGACACCTACCGCCCGCTGTGGACGCGCCCCGACGGCTCTCCGGACACCGAGGCGTACCTGGCCTATTGCGAGAAGTTCATCGCCGAGGGCACCACCGGGCAAGTGGCCGCCTTCGTCCTCGAGCCCGTCCAGGGCTGGGCCGGCACCATCATGCCGCCGGGGGACTTCTTCCCCAAGCTGCGGGCCTTCTGCGACGATCGCGGCATCCTGCTGGTCGCCGACGAGGTCCTCACCGGCATGGGGCGGACGGGAAAGTGGCTGTGCATGGAGCACTGGGACGTGCTGCCGGACGTCGTCACCCTGGGCAAGGGCCTCGGCAACGGCTTTCCGGTCACCGCGTGCGTGGCGCGGGAGCCCATCAAGGAGAAGTTCGACCGCATCAGCGCCTCGAGCAGCTACGGCGGGAACCCGATGGCGTGCGCGGCGGCGCTGGCGTCCATCCAGGTCATCGAGGGCGAGGGCCTGCTGGAAAACGCCGCCCGCCTGGGCGAGGTCGCCGCCGCCCGCCTGGAGAAGATGAAGGCCGACCACAAGATCGTCGGCGACGTCCGGGTTCTCGGGTGCCTGATGGGCGTGGAGCTGGTCAAGGACCTCGCCACCAAGGAGCCTTTCGAAGAGGCCGGAAGAATGGTATACGTCAAGGCCTTCCAGAAGGGCCTGGCGTGGATCCCGGCCGGGCACATCCTCCGGATGAGCCCGCCGATCGTGATGAACGAGGCCGAGCTGCTCCGCGGGCTGGACATCATCGACGAGGCCGTCGGCGAGACGGCCGGCGAGCTGGGCTACTGAGATCGGAATCGGACATGAAGACGTTTGGCGTCGGCGTGATCGGGTACGGGTTCATGGGCAAGACGCACGCGCTGGCCCACAAGGCCATCCCGTTCTACTACAGCCCCCCGCCGGTGGACTGCCGGCTGGTGGGGGTCTGCGAGGCGACGGCGGAGCTGGCCGCCTCGGCCCGGCGGGCGGGGGAGTTCCAGCGCTGCACGACCGACCCGGGCGAGCTGATCAACGCCGACGACGTGGACATCGTCCACGTCTGCACCCCCAACTCCGAGCACATGCCCGCGCTGCGGGCCGCCATCCACGCCGGAAAGCACATCTACGTCGACAAGCCCGTCACCGCCAGCCTGCCCGAGGCCGACGAGCTGGAGAAGCTGCTTTCCGGGTACACCGGCAAGGGGCAGGTGGCGCTTCAGTGCCGCTTCTTCCCCGCGACGATGAAGGCCCGCCAGCTCATCGAGGAGGGCTTCCTCGGGGCGGTGACGCACTTCCGCGGGGCGTACTTCCACGACGGGAGCGTGGACCCCGGCAAGGCCGTCAACTGGAAGTCCACCGCCGCCGCCGGCGGGGGGGTCATTCGCGACCTGGGCGTGCACGTCCTGGACCTGCTGTGGTGGCTGATCGGCCCGTTCCAGTCCACCCACTGCGTCAGCCGGATCTGGTCGAAGAAGCGCCCCAACCTCGACAAGCCCGGGGAGATGATGGCCATCGACGCGGAGGAGGCAGCCACCATCGGCCTCCGCGCCGCCGACGGGGCGTTCGGGTCCGTGGACGTCAGCAAGATCGCCACCGGCACGGAGGACGAGCTGCGATTCGAGATCCACGGGCGGCATGGCGCGATCCGGTTCAACCTGATGCAGCCGAACTACCTGGAGGTCTTCGACGCCCGGGCGCCGGCGGGCGACTACGGCGGCCGGCGGGGCTGGCAGCAGTTGGCCACGGTGCATCGCTACCGGGCCCCGGGCGGGAAGTTCCCCGGGCCGAAGTTCACCCTCGACTGGTTCCGCAGCCACGTGCACAGCCTGTACGCCTTCCTGGCGGCCATCGCCGAAGACACCCCCCCTCGCCCGTCCCTCGCCGAGGGCATTCACATGCAGCGCGTCCTCGAAGCCGTGCGCGAGGCCGCGGAGAAGGAAACCTGGGTCGAGCTGCCGCAGGCGGTCTAGCGGTCACGGGCGCGGCCGGGGAGAAGACGAAAGGACACGGAGATGTCGGCAAGGTTCGAGTACGACCTGGCGGCGTTCCTGCCGTTCCGCGACGCGGAGGTCTGCCGGCGGGTGCGGGCGATCCGGCGCGACGACGTCTGCAAGCACCCGAACGAGAACTTCAAGATCCGCGTCATCGAGGACGAGACGGCCTTCCGCTTCGGGTACGTGATGGACATCGTCGCGGGGATCAAGCGGGCGCTGGACGCCGGGGCCAAGCGGCACGTCGTCATCCTGCCGGCCCCGAACCCCCACTACGCCTTCGTGGCCAAGATGATCAACGACCTGCGGATCCCCTGCCACCACGTCCACACCTTCAACATGGACGAGTACGCCGACCAGGACGGGAAGACCGCCGGGAAGGACTGGAAAGGGGGCTTTCAGTACTGGATGCACCACGACCTGTTCGACCGGATCGACCCGGCCCTGCGGATGCCCGACGAGCAGATCCACTTCCCCCTGACCGAAAACGTCGACGACTACAGCAGGATGATCGAGGACCTCGGCGGCGCCGACGTCTGCTACGGCGGGATCGGCTGGTGCGGGCACATCGCCTTCTTCGAGCCGCACCTGGCCCGCGAGTTCGGCGACGACATCGACGCCTACCTCCAGGCCGGAACCCGGATCGTCGACCTCCACCCCATCACCATCTGCCAGAACTGCCTCTACGCCGACGCCGGCAGCGCCGGGGACTGGTCGTGGGTGCCGCCCAAGGCCGCCACCATCGGCCCGCGCGAGCTGGCGGGGGCGAAGCGGGTGAGCTTCTGGGACGGCTTGCGGGCGGGGGAGTCGGTGTGGCAGCGCTTCATCAGCCGGCTGGCGGCCCACGGGCCGGTCACCCCGCTGGTCCCGGCCAGCATCCTCCAGATCCTCCACAGCGAGCTGACCCTCTCCGGCGCCGTCGCCGCCGATTGCAGCACCGAGACCAGCGAGCGGGAGTTCCCCATTGAGATCTGAGGAGGGCACTGGCTCGTGGAAGCGATGAAGGCCAATTGGAGCGCCGTTCGCCGGACCGCCGAGGGCGGCGTGGCCGTCGTTCCCCTGGGCTCGCTGGAGGCCCACGGGCGGCACCTGCCCTGCGGGACGGACAGCCTGCTGGTGGAGGGCATTGTGGCCGCCGCCGTCGCGGACAGCGACCCCGCCCGCGTGGTCGTCTTCCCCACGGTCCACTACAACGTGGTGGAATGGGCCCGGCCGATGGCCTCGGCGGGCGTCTCGCCGCTGCAACTCGTCTCGCAACTGGTGGACACGGCACGGGACATCCACGGCCTGGGGTTCCGGAAGATCGTCTTCGTCAACGGGCACGGGAACATGCCCGCCGCCCAATTGGCCGTCTGGCAACTGCTCCGCGAGGGCGCCGGCGCTCTGTACGTGGACTGCTGCCCCTCTACGCCGAGGCCCTGGCCGAAATGTTCAATGACCTGCTCGGAAGCGACGTCCCCCAGGAATACCTGCATGCGGGGCGAATCGAGCCCGATCGATGACTTGAAGAAACCGGATATCGTTTAGCCGCGCCCCAGCGGGAAGCGCGCTCAGGTCATCCCGGGCTGAGTCAGAAGAAGGAGCTGTCCATGTTGAAGCCGAAGGTCGGACTGTTGGGGCTGACGCTGGAGTTCTACGAGCGCAACGGGCCGGAGTTCCGCGAAGGCCGCGAGCGCTTCGTTCGCGAGAAGCTCGCCCCCGCCCTGGCGGGCGTCGCCGAGGTGCGCTTCGAGGGCGCGTGCTTCACGCGCGAGGCGGTGGAGCAGGCCGTCGCCGGCTTCGAGGCCGACGGGTGCGACGCCATCTGCGTCGTGCTGCTGAGCTATTCGCCGAGCCTGATCTCCGCGCCGGCCCTGCAACGGACGCACCTGCCGATCGTCGTCTGGAACACCCAGGAGCTGTACGCCGTCGATGAGAGCTACGGCGACGCCGAGCTGATCGCCAACCACGGCGTGCATGGTACGCACGACCTGTGCAACGTGCTCAACCGCGCGGGTGCCAATTTTCACTACGTCACCAGCCACCTCAACGACGACGACCCGGTGGGCGAGCTGGACGACTTCTTCGCCGCCGCTTATGCGGCGAAGCGGCTGCGAAAAGCCCGGCTGGGGCTTCTGGGGTATCCCTTCCCGGGGATGGGCGACTTCGGGCTGGACACCACCCACCTGGCGGCGACCCTGGGCTGCGCGTGGGAGGCGCTCAGCGTCGCCGACTATGTCAACCGCTGCGCATCGGCCGACGCGGGCGAGGTGGCAAGGCTCGTGGGCGAGTATGCGGAAGCCTACGACGTCCCCGCCGAGATCACCGACGAGGACCTCGCCGCCGCCGCCCGGGCCGAGGTGGCGTTGCGCGGCATGGTCGCCGACAACCGCCTGGACGCGCTGACGTATCAGTTCCTGGCCTTCGGTGAGGACCCGCGCGTGGAGACGCTGCCGTTCGTGGCGATGAGCCGGCTACTGGCCGAGGGCGTGGGCTTCGGCGGCGAGGGCGACCTGATCTCGGCCGCCGGGACGTGCCTGCTGAACTGGCTGAATCCCCCGGCGAGCTTCAGCGAGGTCTTCACCATCGACTTCGCCGGCAACGCCGTGCTCCTCAGCCACATGGGAGAGGCCAACGTGGCCATGCACCGCAGGGACCGCAAGTGCCGGCTGGTGAAGCGGCAGCGGTCGCTGGTGCCGATCCGCGGCAGCCAACTGGCCCTGGCGGTGACGTTCGAGCCCGGACCGGCGACGCTGATGGCCCTGACGCTCGGGCCCGATGACCGCAGCGAGTGGCGCATCGTCTACGCGCCCGAGGTCCAGATCGAGGACTTCGGGCCCCTGGAACACCTGGCCGTTCCGCATTCGAAGTTGACCCCGGCGTGCGACGTTCGTGACTTCCTGACGAGGTACGCCACGGCCGGCGGGCCTCACCATCTGGCCATCTGCTTCGGCGACGCCACCAGCCGCCTCGACATGCTCTGCGAAATCCTTGGCGCCGGGCAGTGGCCGGTTTACTGACGGGTAACATGGCCAGGGCCGAAGCCCATGGCCATCTCCGGAAGCGGGAACACCACCCGATTCGCAGGTGTCAGCATGTTTCTCGGACTGGACCTGGGAACGACGAACATCAAGGCGGTGCTGGCTGAGCCGGATGGCCGGATCGCGGCCCGGGGGTCGGCGCCGGTGCAGACGTTCCACGGAGACGCCGGCGGCGTCGAGCAGGACATCGACGACATCTTCGCCGCCACCCTGTCAGCCGTCGCCGCCGTGACCGAGGGCGCCGACGCCGCGGTGAAGGCCGTCGGCATCAGCTCCCAGGGCGGGGCCCTCCAGATGCTCGACGGCGAGGACAGGCCCGTCGGGCGGGTCATCTCCTGGCTGGACGGGCGGGGCAAGGGC
Source organism: uncultured Planctomycetaceae bacterium (assembly GCA_964575155.1). Taxonomy (GTDB): domain Bacteria; phylum Planctomycetota; class Phycisphaerae; order SM23-33; family SM23-33; genus CAZNSB01. The sequence goes on from CAZNSB010000066.1 coordinate 9,138, forward strand.
TACGACGAGCGGATCACGCGGGAGATGGGCCGTGACGCCCTGGCCGCCCGCACCGGCCACCCGCGGGGCACCATGGCGCTGGGGCAGTTGCTGCGGCTGAAGGCCGAATCGCCGGAGTTGCTGGCCGGGGCCAACCGCATCGGCCTGGTGGGCGACCTGATCGTGGGCCGGCTGTGCGGGCGGCGGGCCCACGACGGCACGAGCCTCTCCTGCGCGGTGCTGTACAACCCCTCGCAGGGCTCGGCCGACGCGGAGATGCTCCGCCGGGTCGGCATCCGCGCCGACCAGCTCCCCCCGCTGCTGTCGCCGCGCGAAACCGCGGGCGGGCTGCTGAGAGAGGTCGCCGCGAAGACCCGGCTGCCGGCGGGAATCCCCGTCGGCCCGGCGGTGCACGACCAATACGCCGCCGCCCTCGGCTGCGGGGCGACGACCGCCGGGGACGTCATGTTCGGGGCGGGCACGGCGTGGGTGCTGCTGGCGATCAGCGACCGCCTGATGCGCCCGCTCACCGACGCCGGCTTCGTCTGCGGACACGTGGCCGAAGGGCTCTCCGGCCACATCATCTCCATGGGCAACGGCGGCTCGGCCGTCAGTTGGGCCAAGGGCCTGCTCGGCCTGGGCGGCGCCGGCGGCGCGGAGATCGACGAGATGCTGGCGGAGGTCGGCCCCGGCAGCGAGGGGGTCCGCTTCTGGCCCTTCCTGGCCCCCACCGGCGGGGCGCAGCTTCCCGGCGGGCTGACCGGTCGGCTCTGGGGCCTCCGGCTGGGTCAGGAGGCGCGTCACGTCCTTCGGGCGGTGGTGGAAGGCCTGGCGCTGGAGCTGGCCCGGTACCTGGGGCTGCTGGCCGAGGCCGGCGAAAAGGTCGAGAGGCTGATCATGTGCGGCGGCGCCGCCGCCAGCCGAGTCACACCGCAGATCGTCGCCGACGCCACCGCCCTGCCCGTGGCGTGTTCGGCCGAGCCCGACACCAGCGCCCTGGGCGCGGCCATACTGGCCCGCGGGCTGCTGGCGCCCGGCAGGCGGCTGGCGGACATCTCCCGGGAAATGGCCCCGCCGGTCCGCACGTTCCAGCCGGGCGAAGACGCAGCCGCCTATCGTCAGTTGTTCCAGGAGTACCTGGACTCCCTGCCACGCCCATAGCGAAAGGAACTCGGCACGACTCACCCGGTGTGCAGACAGCAGCCCCTCCCGGAAGGGAGGGGTTACGACCCCCCGCTCCCGCGGGGCTGCTGTCGTGGGAGAAGTCGAGGCTTCTCTGGCGGAGCGTTGAAATGAGCGAAACGATCCACCTGCATCACGTCTGGGAATACACCGACCTCGACCGCGCCTTCTGGAGCGAGCACCTGGAGGACTTCCTGCCCAAGCGGATCATCGACGCCCACACCCACGTGACCGACCCGGCGTTCCGGCTGGCGCCGATGACCGACCGAAAGCGCCGCCAGATCTGGGTCAACGAGGTGAGCGAGCCGATCGACGCACCCTCGGCCGAGCGGTGCCAGGGCGTGGTCTTCCCCGGCCGGGAGGTCACCTGCCTGGCCATGGGCCACCCGAGCCTGGACTACGACATCGAGGCGTCCAACGCCTACACCTCGGCCGAGTGCGCCAGGCGCAACTGGCACGGGCTGGCGCTGCTTCGCCCGCAGTGGCCGGGCGAGCGCGTCGCCGCCGAGCTGGCCCGCCCCGGCATCATCGGCCTCAAGCCCTACTACGCCATGATCGGCCCCAGCGGCGACACCCGCGACAAGCACCTGGCCGCGAGCATCTTCGACTTCCTCCCCCACCCCGCCCTGGAGGCCCTCGACGAGGCCCGGGGGTGGGTGACGCTGCACGTGCCCAAGGCCGAGCGCCTGGGCCACCCCGATAACATCCGTGAGATCCGCGAGATCCGCCGGCGTTATCCGAACATAGTGCTCGTGATCGCCCATCTGGGCCGCTGCTACACGCTGCCGCACGCGGAGGAGTCGCTGCCGCAGTTGGCCGACGACGACGGGCTGTACCTTGACAACTCCGCCGTGCTGAATCCGGACGTGCATTACTTCGCGCTGAAGACGCTGGGCCCGGAGCGGATTCTCTACGGGACGGACAACCCGGTGTTCTACATGCGAGGCCGGCGGCAGTGGGAAGGGCGAGAGTACGTCAACCGGACGAACTACCCGTTCCATTTCAACAAGGAGCGCGAGCCCCCGGAGGTCGAGGCGAAGTACACCCTGATGATGTACGAGCAGCTCAAGGCGATCAAAGACGTCTGCACGGAGCTGAGCCTGCCCCGGGCGGAAGTCGAGGCGATCTTCCACGGCAACGCCGACCGGCTGATCGGGGCGGTCCTGAAAGCCAAGGAGCACTGGAAGTAGTGGTTGGGTCTCGGTCGGCGTGCTCGCTTCAGCGAGCATGCGGTCCCAATTCAGGAGTAAACTATGAGCGACGGCAAGCAACTCAAGGTCGGGCTGGTCGGGGCGGCGGGCAGGGGCGGTTCGTTCCGCACCGCCCTGGAGGTCAACGGGGCGCGGATCCACGCCGTCTGCGACGTCCGGGCCGAAAAGCTCGACGAGTGCGCCCGGCGATTCGGCGCCGACGAGAAGTACGCCGACTACGACGAGATGCTGGAAAACGCCGACCTGGACGCCGTCGTCATCGGCACGCCCATGCAGTTCCACGTGCCGCAGTCCATCCAGGCGCTCCGGCGCGGGCTCCACGTCCTCTGCGAGGTCCCCGCCGGGGTGTCCGTCGAGGAGTGCCGCCGGCTGGCCCGGGCCGCCGAGGAATCCAAGGCCGTCTACATGATGGCCGAGAACTACTGCTACACCCGCCCGAGCGTCCTCGTCACCGAGCTCTGCCGACAGGGCCTCTTCGGGGAGCTCTACTACGCCGAGGGCGAGTACCTCCACGAACTCAAGGGCCTCAACGAGATGACCCGATGGCGGCGGACGTGGCAGACCGGGATCAAAGGCATCACCTACGGCACCCACAGCCTCGGGCCCATCCTCCAGTGGATGGCCGGCGACCGGGTGGTGAAGGCCTGCTGCGCCAACAGCGGCAGCCACTACAAAGACCCCCGCGGGGAGCCCTACGCCCAGGACACCGCCACCATGCTCTGCAAGACCGCCCGCGGGGCGCTCATCCAGATCCGCGTGGACATGGTCTCCGACCGCCCCCACGCCATGCACAACCACCACCTCCAGGGCACCGACGGGGCGTACGAGTCCTCCCGAGACGGGCCCGTGGACCGCGGGAAGATCTGGCTGCGGGCCCTCAGCGAGGAGATCCGCTGGCACGACCTCGAAAGCCTCAGGGACGTCGACGCCCTCGCCGAGAAGTACCTCCCGGAGATGTGGCGCAACCCGCCCGAACAGGCCCTCCGGGCCGGGCACGGCGGCGGCGACTACTTCGAGGTGCTCGACTTCCTCAACGCCATCCGCGGAACCGCCCCCTGCCCCATCGGCATCCACGAAAGCCTCGACATGACCCTCCCCGGGCTCATCAGCCAGCGCTCGGTCCTGGCCGGCAGGGCCTGGCTGGACGTGCCCGACTCGCGGCAGTGGTCCACCGCCGCCCCCGGCCCACAGCTCCAGATGGTCTGGCCGGAAAAGCTGCTGGACTCGCCCCCCGAGCCGACGCTCCCCCCCGGATACGAGCTGCGATGCTACGACGACAGCGACGCCGACCAGGCCGGCTGGCTGGAAGTCATGGCCAAGGCGGGCTTTGAGGGCTGGGACCGTGACCGCCTGGCCGGGACCCTGCGGACCGTCCTGCCCGAAGGGCTGTTCCTGATCGTCCACCGCCCCGGCGGAAAGGTCGTGGCCACGGCCATGGCCCAGCACGTCCCCGGCGAAGGGCACCCCTACGGCGGCGTGGTGGGCTGGGTGGCGGGCGACCCGGCCCACAAGGGCAAGGGCCTGGGCCTGGCCGTCGTCGCCGCCGCCACCGCCAGGCTCCTCGACGCCGGGTACCGCGACATCTACCTCCAGACCGACGACTGGCGCCTCCCCGCCATCAAGACCTACCTGAAGTGCGGCTTCGAGCCGCTGATGTTCTCCGAGAGCATGCACGAACGCTGGGCCGACGTCCGGGAAAAGCTCGCCAAGTCGAACTGACCCCTCCCTTCGAGGGTGGCACGGCTTGCTCGCAAGCCGTGTAGCCGAAAAGGCGGAGCTGGCCCGAGAACACGCGGTGCAAGAAACCCGTGCCAACCGACGTTTCAGGCGGTGTGGTCGAGGGCCTCGGGGTCGACCTCGTTGGTCAGCGGCCGGCCGTCGGCAAAGGCCTCGATCTCCCCGGCCACCAGCTCGCCGATCATGAAGAGGTTCTGGGCGACGGCCCCGGCCTGATGCGGCGTCAGCCAGACGTTGGGCAGCTTGCGGAGCGGGCTGTCGGGGGGGGGAGGCTCGGCCGGATCGGTCACGTCGATGCAGGCGACGAAGGTGCCCTTCTTCAGCTCCTCGATCATCTCCCGCTCGTGGACGACGGCCCCGCGGGCGGTGTTGATGAACACCGCCCCGTCCCGCAGCAGGCGGAAGTGCTCCCCGCGGATCATGTGACGGGTCTGGTCGGTGCTGGGGGCGTTGAGGCTGACGAGGAGGCACTGGCTGAACAGCTCGTGGAGGGTCTGGACCTTTTTGGCGCCGAGGCGTTCGGCCTCGGCGGCGGTGCAGTACGGGTCGTACAGCAGCACCTCGCAGGTGAAGCTCTTCAGCAGGGCGATGAGGTGGCGCCCGCACCGGCTGGCGCCGATGACGCCGACCTTTTGCCGGTGGGTCTCCGCGGGGCCGGCGAAGACGTTGATCCCCTCGCGCCACTTGCCCTCTCGCGTGGCCAGGCCCGCCCAGAAGGCGCGCTTGGGGGCCAGCAGGATCATCCCCAGGCAGTACTCGGCCACGCCGACGGCGAGGGCCTCGGCGGACGAGGCCACCCGGACCTTTCTCGCCCACACCGCGTCGCTGACGTAGGGCTTGACGGTGCCGGCGGCGTGAACGAGCAGCGCCAGCTTCGGGGCCTCGGCCATCACGTCGGCATCCAGCCGGGCCGTGCCCCAAGAGGTGATCACCACCTCCGCGTCCGCCACGTGGGCCAGCAGGAAGCCCTTGTCGGCGCTGGCGGGCGGGTCGGCGGCGATGACCTCGCAGGCGGCGCAGATCCGGGCCTCTTCCTGGGGGGCAAAGAGCTTCGGCCGAAGCTCGCGGGCGACGGCAAACAATACTCTCTTCATGAATCGATCCTCTCGTCGTGGGACTTCCGGCTCCAGGGGACACTCAGGCCGCAGGGTTGGCCTTGATGAAGTCGATCAGCTCGTCGACCTGGCAGAAGGCCAGGGCGACGACCGTATCGGCGCCGCCGTAGTAGACCGCGATCCGTCCCGTCGCCGCGTCGGCCAGGGCGGCGCAGGGGAAGACCACGTTCGGCGTGTCGCCGACGCACTCGTAGTGCTCGCGGGGGTTGAGGATGTAGGGGCGGGTACGGGCGATCGGCTTCCACGGCCGGTCGACGTCGAGCAGGGCGGCGCCGGCGCTGTAGACGAAGCCGTTGCAGCTCAGCAGCACGCCGTGGTAGATCAGCAGCCAGCCCTCGGTGGTCTCGATGGGCACGGGGCCGGCGCCGACCTTCTTGCTCTGCCAGCCGCCGATGGGCTCCATCACGAAGCGGTGCCTGCCCCAGTAGGTCAGGTCGGGGCTCTCGGAGTAGAAGATGTCGCCGAAGGCCGTGTGCCCGGTGTCGGAAGGCCGGGAGAGCATGGCGAAGTTGCCGTTGATCTTCCGCGGGAAGAGCACGCCGTTGCGGTTGTAGGGCAGGAAGGCGTTCTCCAGTTGATGGAACGTCTTGAAGTCCTGCGTCCAGGCGACGCCGATGGTCGGGCCGTGGTAGCCGTTGCACCAGGTGACGTAGTAGCGGTCGTCGATGCGGCAGACGC
>CAZNSB010000067.1:0-14797 GCA_964575155.1 uncultured Planctomycetaceae bacterium
GAAAGACCCCTTCGCAGTCATAGATGGCCTGGGAAGCGGGATCGAAGTATTCCCGCCATCGCTTGTAGATCCGGCCCAGCCCGCAGCGCCAGTCCCCTTCGTGAAAGGTAAGCATCACTTCCGTGGACATCGGCCGCTTCCCAACCAGGCCGATGTAGTAGTTCAGCGTCTCCAGCGTGTGGAAGGCCTGCGGCTGCTTGCGGGCGTACCCCCAATTGAAGCCCTTCTCGCCGTTTTCGAACTGAAACCGCGCCGCCGGCACCTTCGCGTCGATGGGCTCCAGCATCGAGTAGCCCACGTCCAGGTCCTTGTCGTAATGGCTGACCATCGGCAGGATGATCTCGCGCGGAGAGACGAAGGTGATCTGGACGTGGTTGAAGTTGAAGTCGTCCATGCCGTCGAAGGTGAACTCGCCGTTGAGGCAGGGCGCCCAGACCTCCCAGCCCGCCTCCAGGGGGAAGTTGAACCCCACCCGCAGCGAGCGGTCGGGGGCGCTGGGACGGGTCTTCTTGGCCCGGACCTCCCACAGGAAGGACCGCTCGTCCAGCTTCATCGTGACCGTCAGCGCGAACGCCGCCCCGGCGAACCTCTTGGTGAAGCGGACCGTGTCCGCCCGCTTGGACGAGGACGTGATGCGGAAGCGGTCCCGCGTGTCGTCGTACCACTTCCCCTCAAGCTCGTCGAACACCCGCAGGTAACCCAGCCGGGCGGGCATGTCACGCCGAAGCAGCTTGAACAGGTCCACCTTCCGCTTCTTGAACCGCAGCGAGCGGATGAACCCGGTGGCCTTCTCCACCGCCATGGAGACGTCCCGGTTTTCCAGGAACCAGCAGCTCGACCGCGTCAACTCGGGGAAGCTGATCTTCTTCATCTCTCTTGCCTTTCAGGCCAGATGGCTGCCACGTAGGCTCAGAAGAAACGCCTCTGTGTCTCCGTGGCCGTCGTTCAGTATCTTATCTTGACCGGCCGGCCGGCGAGCCCGGCCGACTTCCAGCAGGCCTCGGTGAACGCGATAGCGGGGAGGAAATCCTGGGGCGGGGATTCGTTCTTCGCCCGGCCCCGGATGACGTCGATGAAGTGGCCGTCGCTGCCGCCGTCCCGCCCGAAGCGGGTGTACTCGACCATTTCGGTGCCGGTGGAGGCGGCGAGGACGCCGTTGCGGAAGAACAGGGCCCGCCCGCCGGTCCCGGCGACGGTCATGTCCTCCCAGAAGACGTTGGTGGGCCCGGCCCCGAGGATGGCGAGGCTGCCGAGGCACGCGTTGGCGAAGCGGTAGGCGATGGTCGAGTCGATGTCCACCTTGGCGCCGCGGTTCTCGATCATGGCCGAGACCTCCACGGGCTTCGAGGGCATGATCCAGAAGATCATGTCGATGATGTGGGCCCCGGAGTCGTTGAGCTGCCCGCCGCCGGAGAGCGCCGGGTCCTGCCGCCACTTCCCGCGCGTCCCCCGCAGCCAGCCCTGGCTGAGGAAGGACTGGACGAACAGCGGCCGGCCGAAGGCCTCGTCCCGGACGAACGACCGCATGAACTTCCGCATCGCGTGGAACCGCCGCTGAAAGGCCACCACGACGACCCTCCGCCTTCGCCGGGCGGCGGCGACGACCTTCTTGGTCTCGGCGACCGAGCAGGTCAGGGGCTTCTCGCTCAGCACGTGCAGCCCGGCATCGAGGCAATCGGTGATCTGGCGGAAGTGCTGGGTGTGGGGCGTGGAGATGGCCACGGCGTCGAGGTCGATCTCCCGAAGCATCGTCCGGTGGTCGGCGAAGGCCGCCGCCTCGGCCAGGGCGGGGATCTCCCGCCGGGCACGATCCAGCATGGCCCCGGCCGGATCGACCAGGGCCACGACCTTCGCCTCCGGGTGGGCGGCCAGGGCCCGCAGGTGCCCCCGCCCGTTGCCCCCGCAGCCGATCATGCCGATCTTCACTACCTTCTTCACTGCCGTTCTCCCGTTTCTGGCGGGCTCAAGCGATCAACGCCCGCAGGTACGCCGCGCCCATGCGGAAGCCTTCCTCGGCCCCGAGGGTGCGGTCCTCGTGCTCGATGGAGACCGCCCCGTCGAAGCCGACCTCGCGGAGCTTGCCGAGGTACTCACCCCACCCGACCCGCCCGGTGCCGGGGATGGTGTACCGCCACCAGCCCCCTTCCAGCACGCCGACGCGGCGGAGGGCGGCGTCGTTCACGGCGCAGTCCTTGGCGTGGGTGTGGAAGATTCGCCCGGCGAACTCCTCGACCGCCGCCAGGTAGTCGATCCCCTGCCAGAGCAGGTGCGACGGGTCGAAGTTCAGCCCGAAGTTCTCGTCCGGGAGGGCGTCGAAGAGCCCCTTCCAGTGCTCCAGGTGCTGGATGTTGGTGGCGAACCAGTTCTCCAGGGCGATGCGGACGCCGCGTTTGGCGGCCTCTTTCAGGGCGGGGGCGAAGACGCGGGGGAGGTCCTCGCGGATGGTCTGCATCTTGGTCTTCCCGGGCGCCGGCAGCCCGGCCAGCGTGCAGACGGTATCGACGCCGAGGGCATCGGCGGCCTCGATGGCGGCCCGGAGCCCGTCGGCCTGCTCCCTGCGGACGGCGGGGTCGGGGTCGTTGAGGGCGGTGGTGTAGAAGGCCAGGGAGGAGATGCTCACGCCGGCGGCCCGGAGCTTCTCATCCAGGTCGGCCTGGCGCTTCTCGGCCAGGAGCCGCCTCACGTCAAGGTGGGCCGGAACCGCCACCTCCAGGCAGTCGATGCCGTTCGCGCCTGCCCATTCGATGATCCGCTCCAGCGGCCAGTGGTCCGGGTCGAAACGGGCGGTCAGGATTCCGATCTTCATGTGGGGCTCCCTGTGGGGCGGGTCCATGCCCTGCCCGCGCGTGCCCGGCAGGCCCCGCCGCCCCACGCGCCGGGCCGGGGGCGCCGAAGCTCGGTCGCGGGCTGGTGGAATCGGGACGCGCCACCGGGGGGCAGGGCGTCCAGGCCGGTTTCCATGCCCGCTGGCTCTCTCCTTTTCCGGATCAAAACGGGCATGTTATAGAGCCCGCCGCGGCGATGCAAGCGGGCAAGCCCCACGGGCACGATTCTTTTTTTCCATTCCCCCGGCCCGGCGCTTGGGGCGGTTCTGCCCGAACCCCGCCCAGGCCGACGCACCGGCGGGCAACCACCACGCCGCGGCCGGAGGCAGGCCGCCCGTCTTGCAGGGGGGAGTACCCCCCGCGGCGAATCCCCATTGACAGGGCGCGTCCGCCCGATAAGGTTGTCTCACCCCCCGGGCGCGCCCGCCGCGGGGGCGCTTCTCGGAAAGGACCTCACTCATGGCCAGGCCTTCGCTGGACCCCGTCAACGAGGTGCCGCTGCATCCCCGCCCGGGGGTGGATGCCTCCGTCCGGCGCTACGGCCGGTTCGACCCGGCCGGGCGAGAGTACGTCATCACCCGCCCCGACACCCCCCAGCCGTGGTACAACTACATCACCAACGGCACCTTCACCGGGTACGTCTCCCAGACCGGCGGGGGGACCTGCTTCGCCGCCTCCGACCCGGTGGAGAAGCGCATCCTCCGGACCCACCTTCACAGCCGGCCCGCCGACCAGCCCGGGCGGTGGATCTACCTCCGCGACCGCGACACGGGGCGGTTTCACTCGGCGACCTGGGCGCCCGTGTACACGCCGCTGCGGAGGTACAAGTACGAATGCCGCGTCGGCACGGCGTATACGACCATCCGCGCCGAGTGCGAGAAGGTCCGCTCCGAGGTGACGTACTTCGTCGCCCCGGACGCACCGGCCGAACTGTGGGTCCTCACCCTCACCAACGCCGACCGGCGGGCGCGGAGGCTCGACGTCTTCCCGTACGCGGAGTTCTTCCTGTGGTCGCTGGTTCGCGACAGCAACATCGACGCCGCCCCGAAGTGCACGGACGTCGCCGCCGCCGGGCGGGTGATCGTCCACCGCAGCTACTACGACTGGGGGGAGGCCCGCGGCGGGTGGAAGCGGCAGTTCGCCTTCTTCAGCGCCTCGGAGGCCCCGGGCTCTTTCGACACCAACCTGGAGGCCTTCGTCGGCGTGCATCGCGGGTACGACCGTCCGCGGGCGGTCCAGGCCGGGCGGTGCAGCAGCTTCGACAACCGCGGCGGCTGGCCGGTCGCCGCCATGCATTTCCCGCTGACCCTGCGGCGGGGCGAGTCCCGCCGTCTCGTCTTCGCGGTCGGGTATGCGACCTCCGACGCGGGCGCCCGTCGCCTCGGCCGGCGGGCCGCGGGCCTCGGCTTCGCCCGACGCCAGCTCGCAAAGCTCAAGAGGCACTGGGAGGCCTACCTCCAGCGTTTCCAGGCCCGCACCCCCAGTGCCACCTTCGACGTGCCCTTCAACACCTTCAGCCCCTACCAGTCCGCCATCACCTTCATCTGCTCGCGGAGCATCGCGCCGTACCTGCTGCTGGGGGGGCGCGGGCTGGGCTACCGCGACTCCAACCAGGACGCCCTCGGGGCCATGCCCTACCAGCCCCACGCCGCCACCGGCAAGCTCCTCACCACCCTCCTGTCCATCCAGCATCCCAGCGGCGAGGCCTGCCACGACTTCTTCCCCGGCGCCGGCATCGGCCGGGGCGGGGGGCTCTCCGACGACCACCTCTGGTCGCCGCTGGCCGTCGAGGCCTACGTCAAGGAGTCCGGCGACCTGCGGTTCCTGGACCGCCTGGTCGGCTACCATCAGAGCGACCGGCGCTCCACGGTCATGGACCACCTCGAGCGGGCGCTGAAGTTCACCGACCGCTGCGTCGGCGCCAACGGGCTGCCGCTGCTGCGCCGGGCCGACTGGAACGACTGCCTCAACGCCTTTGACGGTGCCGAGAGCCTCTTCACGGCGGGGCTGTACTGCGCGGCGGCCAAGGCGGTCGAGTCGCTTTACCTCGCCCGCGGGGCGCGTGCCAAGGCCCGGCGCTGCGCCCGCCGGCACGCGGAAATGGCCGGGCGCATCAACCGCTGCGGGTGGGACGGGAAATGGTACCTCAGGCTGATCACGCGCGAGGGCGAGGCGGTGGGCTCGCGGTCCAACCGGTACGGGAAGATCTTCATGGAGTCGAACACCTGGGCCGTCATCGGCCAGGCCGCCCCCGAAGACCGCGCCCGCACGGCCCTGGACAGCGTGCGGGAACACCTGTGCACGCCGTACGGGCACCGGCTGTGCTGGCCGCCGTATCCGCGGTACGACCCCACCGTCGGCACCTGCACCCTCTTCGCGCCGGGGTACAAGGAAAACGGGTCGATCTTCTGCCACACGAACCCCTGGCTTGTGGTGGCCGAGGCCATGCTCGGGCGGGGCCGGCGCGCCTTCGACGTCTTCGCCCGCATCTCGCCCCACACCAAGGACCAGATCCAGCCCGTCCACTGCGCCGAGCCGTACGCCGTCAACTCCATGATCGTCATGCCCCCCAACCTCGAGGCCGGGCGGGCGCGAAACCCCTGGCTGACGGGGTTCGCCTCCTGGCTGCTGGCGTGCATGGGCCGGGCCATCCTCGGCGTCCGACCCGAGTTCGACGGGCTGCGCATCGACCCCTGCGTGCCCCGGTGGAAGGCCTTCCGCGTGCGGCGGGTCTTCCGCGGCGTCACCTACGACATCCGCGTGGCCAACCCCGACGGGGTGGAACGCGGCGTGAGGGAGATGAAGGTGGACGGCAAGTGCGTCGAGGGCAACGTCGCCCCCGTCGTCCGGGGAAAGAAGACCGTCCGCGTGGACGTGCGGATGGGGTAAGGCCCGCGGATAGCCATCCGTGCCCCTTCAAGGCGGTCTCGGTCCGACGCATGACATGAACGACCTGGAACGGTTCAAGGCGGTCTGCCGCGGCGAGAGGGCCGACTACGTCCCCATCTTCGGCTTTCCCGGCGCGCCGGGGATGAGCGGGGGGGCCATGGCCAAGACGCACCGGCGCCTGGTCGAGACCGGCATGCCGGAGTGGGTGGACGGCTGCCACAGCCTGTCCGCGCGCGACTCGGTCGAGAGCTGGCACCGGTACTGGGGCACGACGCAGCCGATCGGGATCGACTTCTTCCCGGCCGGGCCCGCCGAGGGAATCAAGACCGAACGGCGCATCGAGGGGGAGTTCGAGATCATCGAGGCGGAGACCGGGGCGGTCACCCGGCAGCTCATCGACAACGCCATCACCTACAGCATGCCGGAGTTCGTCACCTACCCCGTGCGGGACCGAGCGAGCTGGGAGTTCTACCGCCGGCGCGTCAGGCCGGGGGCGCTGTGGGAAGGCGAACGGATCGAGCGGGAATGCCGGCGCTTCGACGGGCGGGATCGGCCGCTGACCGTCGGGGTCGGCGGCACCTGGGGGTCGCTGCGCAGCCTGATGGGTCCCGAGGCCGGCTGCACCGTCCTCTACGACGACCCGGCCCTGGCCAGGGAGATCATCGAGTACTTCGCCTGGCACCGGCGGACATACGTCTTCCCGCTGATCGAGCGCCTCCGCCCGGAGGTCGTCGCCGCCTGGGAGGACATGTGCTACAACCACGGGCTGCTCATCTCCCCGGCGCATTTCCGCGAGTTCTGCTCGCCCTCCTACCGCGAGATCGCCGCCGTCGCCCGCGACTGCGGCGCCGAGATGACCACCGTCGACTGTGACGGCAACGTCATGGAGCTGGTCGACCTCCTGGCCGAGTGCGGGGTCAACTGCCTGCATCCCTTCGAGGTCAAGGCCGGCAACGACCTGTTCGCCCTCCGCCGCCGGCATCGGGATTTCATCCTGATGGGCTGGCTGGAAAAGGAGTGCGTCAACGAGGGCAACGAGCACGCCATCCCCGCGGAGATCCTCTCCAAGGTCCCCCCGCTGCTGGAGAGCGGGCGCTACCTCCCCAACGGCGACCACGGCCTCCAGCCCCCCGTCACCTTCGGCAACCTCTGCATCTTCATGACCTTGCTGCACGAGGTCACCGGGAACCCGGAAGGAGAGTTTCCGCGGCTCCGGCCGGCGTAGGGGTCTTTGGGGTTGCCCGGGTTTGTGAAGGCGGGCACAATGTGCGGGCGCGGCAGGGAGCTAGGCCTTTTCGTGGCCCGGCCGCCCGCCTGCCAGCGGGCAGGTCTCGGCCGTGCGGAAAACGCGGAGCCCGGTGCGTCACCGCACGGGCGAGACGCCCGTGCCACAATCGAGCATCGCACCCGGGCGGCAATCCGCCCTGGTTTGGGCTTGTCAGCGGCGGGGCGCCGCGATATTTTCCGAGCTTCCTTTGCCTCGCGCCGAACCGGTAGCGTACTGAAACGCATGAAAAACGCCGTGCCGCCATCCTGTCGCTCCTGCCCGACGCGCCGTTCGTCCCGCCGGTCCGCTGACCTCCGGTCCGGCCAGGAGGCATCGGGCCTCCGGCTGGCGGCGTTGTCGGCGGCGTTCTTTCTGGGCCCGCCGGCGGCGGGGATCGTGGCCGGGGCGCTGGCGGCGCCCCCCGCCCGAAGCCTCGTCGCCTCGGCGGCGCTGGCCGTCGCCCTGGCGGCGGCGGCCGGGGCCGGCGCAATCATCCGGCGGAGGCGCACCAGGCGGTCTCCATGCCCGTGACCACGAGAACCGACATCCCCGGCCGGGGGTCCTTCCCCCGCGGGATCCACCCCGACGACAGGAAATGGATGTCGGCGTCGGCGGGCATCGAGGTGCTGCCGACGCCCAAGAGCGTGCTGCTTCCGCTGCACCAGCACATCGGCGCCGCCTGCGAGCCGGCGGTCAAGCCGAGGACCGCGGTGAGGGTCGGCGACGTGGTGGGGGACGTGAAGGCGTTCGTCGCCGCGCCGGTGCACGCGTCGGTGGACGGCACCGCGGGCGCGCCGACGGTGACGACGCTCCCCACCGGCCGGCACGTCGCGGCCGTCCCCGTCGCCGCTGACCAACAGCAGCGGCTCACCGGGCGGGCCCTGTGGGACGACACCTACGGCGGGGACTGGCCGAGAAGCGCCCTCGACGAACGCGAGCCGGAGGCCATCGTCGACAGCGTCCGCGCCGGGGGGCTGGTGGGGCTGGGCGGGGCGGCCTTCCCCACGCACGTGAAGCTCTCCCGCAACCCCAACCGGCCGGTGGACACGCTCCTGGTCAACGGCTGCGAGTGCGAGCCGTACCTCACCGCCGACCACAGGCTCATGCTCGAAGCGCCCGCGCCCATCGTCGCCGGCGCCCTGCTCGCCGCCGCCGCCGCCGGGGCCGAACGCATCATCCTGGCCATCGAGGACAACAAGCCCGACGCCGTCGAGAGCATGCAGCACGCCGCCGAGGGAACGAGGGTCCAGGTCGCCGCCGTCCGCACGCAGTACCCGATGGGCGGGGAGCGGAGCCTGGTTCCTGCGGTGATGGCCCGGAAGGTGCCCACCGGCGGGCTCCCGCTGGACGTGGGCGTGGTGGTGGTCAACGTCGGCACCGCCGCCGCCGTCGCCCGCGCCGTGCTCCGGAACGGCCCGCTGACCCACCGCGTCATCAGCGTCACCGGCGAGGGGATCGAACGGCCCAAGAACGTCCTCGCCCCCATCGGCGCCAGCTACGCCGACCTGGTCGCCTTCTGCGGCGGGCTCAAGCCCGACGCCGCCCGCGTCATCGCCGGCGGGCCCATGATGGGCTTTGCCCTGGCCGAACTGGACGTGCCCGTGACCAAGGGCACCTCCGGCGTCGTGGTCATGACCGAGCGCCAGCTCCGGCGGGCAGCAGAGACCGCCTGCATCCGCTGCGGGCGGTGCGTCGACGTCTGCCCCCTCAGGCTGGTGCCCACCAAGATCGCCCTGGCGGTGCGGAACCAGGACTGGGAGGTCGCCCGGCGGTACCACCTGGCCGCGTGCGTGGAGTGCGGCTGCTGCGGGTACGTTTGCCCAGCCCGGATTCCGCTGGTGCAGCTCATCCGCACCGGGAAGGCGACGGTGCCGAAGGAGTAGGGACGAGGGACAAGGGACAAGGGACGAGGGACGAGGGACGAGGGACGAGTCAGACAGCTTGACAGCAGCCCCCCGCGGAAGCGGGGGGTTATCGAGCAACGAAAAGCATGGCCGAAGGCGCCAAGAAACCGAAAGAACCTGAAACCCCGCTGCTGGCGGTGGCCCCGGCGCCGCACCTGGCGACGGCGCGGACGACGCGGGCGGTGATGATCGACGTGCTGATCGCCCTGGCGCCGGTCTTCGCCGTGGGCTGCTATGTCTTCCGCTGGCGCGCGGCGGTGCAGGTGGTGATCTGCGCGGCCTCGTGCGTCTTCTTCGAGGCCGTCTGGCAGGCGCTGCGCAGGAAGCCCCAGACCGTGGGCGACTTCTCGGCGGCGGTGACGGGGGTGATCCTGGGTCTGAGCATCCCCTGGACGGCGCCGTGGTACGTGGGGGTGGTGGGGGCGGCGGTGGCGATCCTGGTGGTCAAGATGTTCTTCGGCGGGCTGGGGTCGAACGTCTTCAATCCCGCCATGGCGGGGCGGGCGTTCCTCCAGGCCTGCTTCGCGGGGCAGATGACCACGTACGTCATCAAGGTCAGGGACGCCGCCGGCCAGCTCGTCGAGAAGCTGCCAGCGGGCATCCCCGACGCCATCACCCGGGCCACGCCCCTGGCCGCCGGAAAGTTCGAGCAGGTCGCGTTCGCCCTGAGGGACCTGGCGGTGGGCACGGTGAACGGCTCGGTGGGCGAGACCAGCGCCATCGCGTGCATCGTGGGCGGGGCGTACCTGCTGGTGCGTCGCTCGGCGTGCTGGCGCCTGCCGGCGGGGATGCTGCTGGCCGCGGCCGCGGTCGCCGGCATCCACCAACTCGCCAACCCCGGCGCCGCCCTGAAGGTCGGCCATCACCTGCTGGGCGGGGCGATGCTGTTCGGGGCGTTCTTCATCGTCACGGACCCGGCCACCAGCCCGCTGAGCAAGGGCGGGCGGTGGGTCTACGCCGCCGGCGTGGGCGCGCTGGTGATGCTGATCCGGCTGTTCGCGAACGTGCCCGAGGGCGTGATGTACGCGGTGCTGGTGATGAACACGACGGTTCCGCTGATCGACCGGCTGACCGTGCCGCGCCCGGTGGGCGGGCCGGCGCCGGAGCCCAGGCCGGCATAGACGAACCATGAGCGACGAAGGCAAATCCGGGCTTCTGCACTACGTCGGGCAGGCGTGGCTGGTGCTGGCGCTGGCGGTGGGCTTCGGGGCCGCCCTGGCCGGCGTCGAGCGGTTTACGCGCCCGAGGATCCTCCGCAACGAGAAGGACTTCATCGCCCGCAAGCTCGTGGAGCTGTTCGGGGCGGGCACGAGAACCGACGAGCCGGTCGTCTTGGAGGTGCCCCTGGCCGGCAGGCGCCGCCCCGTGCAGGTGCCCTGCTACCCCGCCCTCCGCGACGGGCGGCGCGTTGGGTGGGGCATCCTGGCCACCGGGCAGGGCTACGACACCCTGACGCTTCTGGTGGCGGTGGACGAGACGGTGACCCGGCTGGTGGGGTTCCGGGTGATCAAGTCGCTGGAGACGGCGGGCATCGGCGACCGCATCGAGAAGAAGGAATTCTACAGCCAGTTCGAGGGCAAGGACGCCCGCCGGCCGCTGGAGCCCGTCGAGGAGGGCAAGCCCACCGCCGGCAACCAGGTCAACACCATCTCCCAGGCGACCTTCTCCTCCAAGAAGGGCGTCGTGGAGACGATCAACAACAACCTCGCCGCGGTCCGCGCCAAGCTCATCGCGGCGGCGAAGGAGGCCCCGTAGCCATGGCCGAGGCGGCCCTGCCGGGAGCGGGCAGGCGTTTCCGCTCCGGGCTGCTGGACGACAACCCGATCTACCGCCAGCTCCTGGGAATGTGCCCGACGCTGGCGGTGACCGCCACGCTCGCCGGGGCTGTCACCATGGCCGGCGCCACCGCCTTCGTGCTGATCATGGCCAACATCGTGGTGGCGCTGCTGCGCAACCGGCTGAAGGGGCACCTGCGGATCCTCGTGTTCACCATGACGATCGCGACCTTCGTGACCATGGTGGACCGCTTCCTCGCCGCCTACGTCTACGAGATGAGCCAGCTCCTCGGGCGGTACGTGCCGCTGATCATCGTCAACTGCATCATCATCGCGCGCTGCGAGGTGTGCGCCTCCCGCCAGGGCGTGCGCGTCGCCGTCGCCGACGCCGCCGGGCAGGCGGTGGGCTTTTTGGTCGGGCTGACCAGCATCGCCGTCGTCCGCGAGATCCTCGCCACGGGGAGCCTGTTCGTGACCAAGGACAACCCCGGCGTCCGCATCCTGCCGGAGAGCTGGCCGGGCTGGGCCGTCATGCAGGGACCCGCCGGGGCCTTCATCACCCTCGGCGTGCTCATGGGCCTGGTCAACCTGCTGAGCATGCGGAAGGGCAGGTAGCGCAGCCATGGATATCGTCGCCGACATCCTGTTCGTCGCCCTGGCCACGGCGGTGATCAACAACCTCGTGCTGACGTACTTCGTGGGCATCTGCCCGTTCCTCGGCGTCTCGCGGCGGATCGACACGGCCTTCGGCATGGGCTGCGCGGTGACGTTCGTCATTACGATGGCGGGGACGGTGACTTGGCTTCTCAGCCACTTCGCGCTTCTCCCCGGCTGTGCCCTGGTCAACGCGATCAACCGCGCCGCCGGGCGGGCCGTCGTCGAGGACCTGCTGTTCCTCCAGTACATCATCTTCATCTTCGTCATCGCCGGCATGGTGCAGCTCGTGGAGATGTACGTTCGCAAGTTCGCCCCGGCCCTGTACAAGGCCCTGGGCGTGTACCTGCCGCTGATCACGACCAACTGCTGCATCCTGTTCGCCTGCCTGACCATCGCCAAGGACGCCAAGCTGACGGGCAGCTTCCTCCTGTCGATGGTGTACAGCTTTTTCGGCGGGATCGGCTTCACGCTGGCCATCGTGCTGATGGCCGGCATTCGCGAGCAGCTCGACGCCGCCGACGTCCCCGAGCCCCTCAAGGGCCCGGCCATCACCCTCATCACCGCCGGGCTCATGGCACTCGCGTTCATGGGGTTCAAGGGAATGGCCGGATGAAACGGATTGCGGATTGCGGATTGCGGATTTGAGCTTGTCATGATCGTGACGATTGGACTGGCGGTTCTGGTGATGCTGGCCCTGGCCGGGGCGTTCGCCGTCCTGCTCGGCTGGGCCAATGTCCGCTGGAAGATCGAGGTGCCCCCCCAGTTGGGGCAGTTGA
The DNA here is from genome assembly GCA_964575155.1 of uncultured Planctomycetaceae bacterium. Classification (GTDB taxonomy): domain Bacteria; phylum Planctomycetota; class Phycisphaerae; order SM23-33; family SM23-33; genus CAZNSB01. The sequence goes on from CAZNSB010000067.1 coordinate 12,094, forward strand.
TCGACGCCCTGCCGGGCGTCAACTGCGGCGCCTGCGGCTTCGTCGGCTCCGCCGAGTACGCCGAGGCGGTCCTTGCGGGCGCCGCGCCGCCGGACAAGTGCCCCGTCGGCGGCGCGCCCGTCGCCCGGCGACTCGCCGAGATCATGGGCGTGGAGGTCGCCGACAGCGCCCCCTACCGACCCGTGGTCCACTGCGCCGCCAATTACGACGCCCGCCTGAAGCTGGCCGACTACTACGGCGAGCTCACCTGCGGGTCCGCCAACATGATCTCCGGCGTGCAGGGGTGCACCTACGGCTGCCTGGGGCTCGGCGACTGCGAGCGGGCGTGCCCGTTCGACGCGATTCACATGGTCCACGGCCTGGCGCGGGTGGACTACGAGCGGTGCACCGGCTGCGGGGCCTGCGAGCGGTCGTGTCCGCGGCACATCATTTCCATGGTCCCCTTCAAGGCCGACCGCGTCGCCGTCGTCACCTGCTCCAACCGCGACCCGCCCAAGGTGGTCCGGACGGTCTGCACCGTCGGCTGCATCGGCTGCGGGGTGTGCGCCAAGCTCAACGAGCTGTTCAACGTCACCGCCAATCTCGCCGAGGTCGATTACGACCGGTACGATCCGGAGATGGACTTCGGGGCGGTCATGGAAAAGTGCCCGCGCAACACCATCGTTTTCATCGGGCGGCCCTCCCCGGAGCACCTGGCCTCGGTGGCCGAGGAGGAGCTGCCCGAACGCGTCGAGCCCGATTTCAGATCCACCGTGGACCGCAGCGAATGGCACGGGTAAGAGGCCCGGTTTCACTCACTGCGGGGACGCCGGCGGCGCGACTCCTGCTGCCGCCTAAGGCGAACCGCCCGGCAACGTTCTTGTGAGAAAGAACGGGAGAAGAATCCGACGAATGCTCTGGAGTGTGCTGCGAATCGCGATTGCCGTGTACGTCCTCTTCGGGCTGATCGTCTGCATCTTTCAGAAGCGCTTCATCTATTTTCCCCAGAGGCGGATCGACGCCGCACCCGACCGGGCCGGGCTGGCCTACGAGGACGTGTTCCTCACCGCCGCCGACGGGGTGAAGATTCACGGCTGGTACGTTCCGGCCGAGGATGCCCGGGGCGCCGTCCTCTTCTGTCACGGCAACGCCGGCAACATCTCCCATCGCCTGCCCACGCTGGAGCTGCTGCACGAGCTGCGCTTCAGCACGCTGATCTTCGACTACCGCGGGTACGGGCGCAGCGAGGGCGCCCCCGGCGAGAAGGGCACCTACCTCGACGCCCAGGCCGCCTGGGACCACCTCGTGACCGCGCGAAAGACCCCCCCGCAGCGCATCGTGGTCTTCGGGCGCTCGCTGGGCGGGGCGGTGGCCGCCCACCTGGCCGCCGAGAACGCGCCGGGGGCGATCGTGCTCGACTCGGCCTTCACCTCCATCCCCGACCTGGCGCGCCGGATGTACCCCATCTATCCGGTGGGCCTGCTGGCCCGCGTCCGGTACGACACGCTCGCCCGGATGAAGCGCGTGCGCTGCCCCGTGCTGGTCATCCACAGCCGGGACGACGAGATCGTTCCCTTCCGTCACGGGCGCCGGCTGTTCGAGGCGGCCGGGGAGCCGAAGCAGTTCCTGGCCCTCCGCGGCGGGCACAACGAGGCCTTCCTGGCCTCGGCGGGCCGATACAAGGAAAGCCTCAGCGGCTTCCTCTCCGCCCACGCCGGCAAGTGAACCTCCCCGCTCCGGCGCTTCACGAAAAGACGTGAAGACGGGTGCCACGGCTGCGTTGTGTGTGCAGCCGTGCTCCACCTTCCCAACGAGAGCACGGTTGCAGACAGCGCAACCGTGGCACCCGGTGCATATCTCCACATCATTTCGTGAACTACCCTAATCCGGATCCCCGCGGCGGATCCGCCGGCGGCGTTCGGCGAGGAGGGCGAAGACGGCCCCCGCGGCGGTGCAGCAGAACATGGTGGTGAACACGGTGATGGTGACGTCCAGGGAGAGGATGTGCTGGGAGGGGGGCTTTTGCGGGTTGTACAGGGCGAAGATGATGCCCATGGACGCCGCCCAGCCCAGCCCCAGTCCACGCAGCGCCCCCCGCAGCATCCCCCCCGCCCGGGCGGCGAACGGGATCGCCAGCGCCACAGCCGCCGCCGTGCCGTACACCGGCGCCCTCGCCCCCTGGGCGCTCGGGCGGACCACCGCCGTCACCAGGTACCCCACGGCGAAGAACAGCCCCGCCGCCCACACCCACCCGTAGCTCCGCCTGCTCTTTTTCCTCATCGCCTCAGTCCAGCTCCAGCTTCCCCGGCGGCCCCAGCAGCCGCCCAAGGCCCGCCGTCATGTGCACCCGGTGGGCTCCCGGCGTGCCGGTGACGATCACCGCCTCCAGGTGCGGGCGGCCCTCGAGCTCTTTCAGCCCGGCCGGTCCGAGCACGCTCAGGGCGGTGGCCCAGGCATCGGCCTCGGCGGCGCTGGGGGCGCTGCCCCCCGCCGGCAGGGAAACCACCGTCACCGAGGGGGTGTTCTCCGCCGGCCGGCCGAGGCGCGGGTCGAAGATGTGGCTGTACCGGCGCCCGGCGATCTCGAAGAAGCGCTCGTAGTCCCCGCTGGTGGCCACCGCCGCGCACCTCAGCTCCAGCACCCCGCACCGGCCGGTCCCGAACGGGTGCCGGATGCCCACCCGCCACCGCCGCCCGCCGCCGCTGCGCCCGAAGCAGCGCAGGTC
>CAZNSB010000068.1:0-11221 GCA_964575155.1 uncultured Planctomycetaceae bacterium
AAGAAGATCATCACGGGGGAGGCCTTCTCCAGCAGGACGGCGATGAACCGGCTGACGGAGGTGGGGTCCTTTCGCCGGCGGTCCAGCAGCGACCTTCCCGTGAACGTCACCAGCGGCAGCTCCTTCGAGGCCGGGTACGACCCCACCAACTCGATCAGGTTCAACTCGTCCCAGACCTTCTTTCCCTGATCGGTCTTCAGCCCCCAGCCGACCTTTCCCCAGATGCTCTGCATGCTGCCGTGGGCGCCGGCGGAGTAGTCCGGCTCGCCCCCGCCGGGGAAGACCGCGCTGAAGAGATCGGGGTGCCGGAACGCCAGGTGCAGCGCCCCGCCGTTTCCCCCGCCCCGCCCGCCGGGCCCGGCCCCGCCGGCGCGGCGGTGGACGGAGGTGACGATGATGCGACCGCGGTCCACGGGCCACTTCTTCGCCACCCAGTCGACGAACCACAGGATCCGCCGCTCCGTGTAGGGGTGGACGCGCCCCTGCTTGAAGCTCTTCAGCGTGCCCAGGTGCTCGTGGTAGCCGTACCACCACGAGCGGACGGGGAAGTCGTGCGGGGCGACCACGATGCTGTCCCGCTCGATCCGGTACTGCGTCCGCCAGTACGAGCGGTCGTCGCGGTGCAGGCTCAGCTCGAGGGAGAACTTTTCTTTCGGCTTGGCGGTGGGGACGCCGACGGCCCAGTTGTAGTACTGGCTCGGCCTGTTGGAGCAGTTCGAGCTGACCCAGCGGACGTAGTGGTGGCGTCTCTCGGGGTAGTTCCAGAACGGATGCGGCGGGAACTCGCCCTGGAGCACGGGCTGGGGCTCGCTGGGGCCCTCGCCCACGGGCCCGGCGGTGTTCTTGGCGGAGATCGCCGCCGTGTTCTCCACCCCGTCGATGCGGGTGACGACGGCGTAGTAGGCGCTGCCGGGCTCCGCGACGGTGTGAACGTACAGCCCCGTCGTCCGCGACAGCGGGGCCTTCCCTTCCTCGATCACCAGCCGGTCCATCGGGCAGTCACGACCGAACTCCCCGTCCTGGGTGGCCCGGCAGAAGGGGTTCCAGTGGCCGTGGATGTGGGCGTACTTGTTGCCCAGGTTCCAGTCGATCCCACGCTCCACGCTCCGCCCGTTGACGTTCCACGCCGAGCAGGGCCTCACCGCGGCGAGGACCTCGGCCTCGTGCAGGTTGCCCGCGGTGATCGGCTTGGCGTGGCGGTACACCACGTACCGCAGCCGGCCCTTCGCGTCCAGGTCGTCCAGCACCTGCTTGAGCTGGCCCCACTGGATGCGGTCGCGCCCGACCGGGTCGGTGATCTCCTCCCAGGTGATGAAGGTCTGCCCGCTGTGGTGGCGTGCGTGGACCTGGGTGACCTGCGGGGGGACCTTCCCCGGCCGGCCCTCGTAGGCGATGTCCAGGCAGCAGGCGCCGGCGTTGAGGAACGGGCACGCCTTCACGTAGAACCCGCCGTTCGTCTTTCCCCCCAGCCACCGCCTCACCGCCTTCGTGGCGTCGAGGCGGTCGAACCAGGGCGGGCGGATGGCCAGGGGCTTGCCCGAGACCCACGGGGTGGTGTTTTCCTTGACCGCCGCGAAGACCGGGTAGACCTGCACGTCGAGAAGCGCCTCGTCGAACTGCCCGTCCACCCTGGCGGCCCGGGCGATCCGCAGGTCGGCCCGGTAGACCTTGGCGCCCTTGGGCAGGGCGGAGAGGTCGAACTGAAGCACCCCCGCCCCGCTCCGCGTGGGTATGACCTTCAGGTCGGCCTTCTCGACGACCTCCTTGTCCTCCGGCGGGGGCCGCGACAGGAGCATCCGCCCGAAGCGCTCCGGCAGGTGGCTGTTGCCGGAGAACGTCGGCGACCACGACGCCTCCTCCAGCCGGCCGGAAACCTGGCGGTTCCGATTGAAGTTGGCGATCCACTCGACGGGGACCTTGCCCTCGCCGGCCATGGGCTTCAGCGGGATCGCCGCCTCCAGCGTCCATTCGCTCTTGCCCCTTCCGGCGGCGGCGGTGAAGCCCTTCCCGGCGTTCCAACTGCCGTCCTTGCCCTTGCCGTCGTAGGTGCTGCCGGCGGCGTTGATGCCGAAGTGGTAGTACGCCCCCCCCCGGAGCCCGAGGAAGACCTCGATCGAGTCGTCGCTCCAGATCGCCCCGTCGTGCCCCCGGCGGGAGGCGAGGAGCTTTCCGATGAGCGGCTCGACGGCGCGAACGGCAAGGTACAGCGCCCGCCCGTCGCGGCAGAGCTTCAGCTCGGTCGGCTGGGCGGCCGCGCCCGAGCCGTCCAGCGTCCGCGCCAGCGACAGCGCCGGCACCCGCGACCAGACCTCGTCATCCAGCTTCCCGTCCAGCTTGGGGGGGGCCTTGACCTCGACGACGTAGCAGGTGGGCTTCTTGGCCCGGGCTCTCTTGGGCCCCGCCGGCGCCGCCTGCGGCGTCCCCAGCCGAAGCGTCGCCATCTCGCCAACCGACACCGGCGCCATCGACACCGCCGCCAGCAGCACCAGACATTCCCGAATCGTCGCTTTCATGACTGCGTCCTTTCCTGGTGTCTATTGTCTGATGATCACGACGCGCTGGGCGCCCTTGAGCATGCGCATCTGCCGGATGGTCACGAGGTGCCACCTGTCGGCCGTCACGGTCCCTGAGCCGAGCACCTCCGGGGCGGGGGCGGCGGGGGGCTTGCCGCCGGCCTTCCCGGCCTTGTCCTTGTCCGCGGCCTGGGCGGGCGGCAGGTTCGTGCAGGTCCACTTGAACTTCTGGCCCTTGCGGGGCTTGAATTTCCGGCACTTGCGGGGCGTCAGGTCGACGCGGCACTCACCCAGCGGGGCCGATCCGTCGAGGACGACGGTCATCTCCCAGCGGTCGGGGGCGTCCACGATGGTCCGGGTGTCCCAGTTCAGGTAGCCGTTGATCTGGGCGTCGAAGGTCATCCCGTTTCGCAGGTCGCCGTTTCCGGGGTTGTCGTCCAGCGTGCAGTTGCCGAAGGCCGGCACGGACTGGTCCCGCCGGATGGCCGGACGCCCGTCCCTGATCCGCCAGTGCAGCACGAACGGGCGCCGCGTGTCGATCATCGCCCGCCAGAACCGCGGGAACGGGGGCCAGCCCATCTCCGTCAGGTGGGCCGAGCGGATCGCGTAGACGTTGAAGAACGGCGTCTCCCGCGCCGCATCGGCCAGGACGTACCGGTCGTACCGCGCGCGGGCGAAGGGGTTCCACTTCACCTCCCGGCCGGCGTAGACCTCCGGCGGGCCCCAGACGCCGCGGGCGCGGTTCCAGCACTGGAATCCCTCGGTCATCCCCGGCTGCCCCCAGCCGTGGATCGAGGCGTACAGGTCCGGCCGCTCCAGCTCCATCATGCCCCAGGCCCCCATGCCCACGGTGACGCGCTGGCGGTCGATCTGGAACTGCCCGGCGAGCCAGTCGATCAGCGCCTCCTGGCGGTTCATCGGCCAGGGGCGCCACTTGCTTTGGCGGAAGTCCTTGAGGCTGTAGTGGCTGTCGGCCGGGCCCATGCGGAAGGCGATGGGCACGTCCATGGTGTGGCAGAGGACGATGCTGCTCCGCGCCGCCGCGCGGGGCATCCGGATGGGGTAGTTCCACGCCCCCCGCGAGATCCCCACGGCCGCGGGCTTGCCCAACTTCTGCGGGCAGAAGCCGATCGCCACGTCATACCGCCGCGGGTAAGCGCTCAGCGGCTGGATGCACCACCACGAGTACCACCGCTCGACCCACTCGGCCTTCTCGCGCCCGCGGAGCTTGGTGACCTGCTCGGCCGCCAGCATGGGCACGGGCTGGGCGACCTTCTCGTCGAGAGGCCCGGCCGTGTTGGCCTCGGCGATCTCCGTGGTGTTCTCCACGCCGTTGACGCTGGTGAGGACGGCGTAGTAGGCCTTGCCCGCCTTCGGCACGGTCACCCAGTGGTAACCCATCCCCGGCGGGAGGAACTTCCCCTTTTCCAGCATCACCCGGCGGAGGACCTGCCCGGCCTTGAGGTACACGGGCCCGTGCTCGCCCTTGCGGCCCTTGGCGATCCGGTCCTCGGCGTACACCGACCCCTGCATGGCGTCGTGGACGAACTCGGCCTGGGCGATGTTGGCGGGCGTGATCGGGGCGGTGTGGCGATAGATGCTGTAGCGGATCTCGCGCTTCGGCCACTTCGGCACGATCCCCACCATGGGGTTGCAGGTGCGGACCTTCTTGACCATCTCGCCCCAGGTGATGTCGGCCTTGCCGGCGGCGATGTCCTCGATCTCCTTCCAGGTCAGGAACGTCTGCCCGTGGCGGTGGAAGGCCTTCAGCCCGCTCACCTGCTGCGGCACGTCGGTCGCCTTGCCCTCGTAGGCGATCTCCAGGTACACCTGCTCGGCCTTGACCCTGCCCGCCCGGCGGATGCTGATCTCGCCCTTGCCCTTGCCTGCGGCGACCCAGGCGCGGACGGCCTCCGTGGCGTCGTACCAGAGGCAGTAGGGCTCGACGAGCTTCAGCGGCTTGCCCTCGGCGGCGGGCTCGTAGCCGCTGCCCGCCGTGATCACCAGCCGGGCACGCGAGACGGCGGCGCCTTTCGGCACGGCCGAGAGGTCCACGGCGAGCACCGCGCCGCCCTCGTCGGCCTGGAAGGACACGTCCTTGTGCTGGGTGTACTTGTAGTTTCCCCAGCGCTGGACGACGAGCCCGGCCCGCGCCGCCGGGGACCACACAAGGGCCATCGCGGCAATCACCAGTGTCTTTCTCATCGGGTCGTTTCCTCGTGCTTTGCGTAGGGCGGGCGGGCCCGCCCGTCCCGGCACATTGTCAACGTTCAACTTCTGGGTGCCACCTGCCTGCCAGCGGCAAGCAGGCAGGCGGCTGCGCCTTTTGCAGCCGTGCCCGCTCCGGGCCCGCACGGCTGCACACAACGCAGCCGTGGCACCCATGGATTCAGATTTGACAATACACTACCCGCCCTGCGCGCTGTCCAACATGTCCCTCGTGAGCGTCACGGTCATCTGCGGCGACCGACCGGGGTAGCTCAGCTTCCGGATCGTCACCGTGCCGTCGGCGCCGACTTTGACCTTCCCGGACTGCGGGGCGGGGGGGTCCTTCTTCCGGCCCCTGGGGTCGGGCGCGGCCGTGGCGCTCCAGCTCAGCGTCTCGCCGGGCTCTGGCCTGAAGCGCTTCAGCCGGCGCGGCGTCAGGTCGAAGGTGCCCTCCCGGCTGCGGATGGTCACCGAGAACTTCTCGAGCGTGTCCACGACGTCGGCCCAGTCGAAGCTCCCGGAGACGTTCCCGGTGGACTCGCGGTCGCTGTTCCGGGAGGAGTTGGAGAAGGCCGGGATCGCCATGCCGCTCGTGATCCGCTTGCGGCGCCACGTGCCGTCGTACTTGTTCACCCGCCCTCGGTTGCGCAGCCCGCTCCAGCCCCAGTAGGCCATCAGGGGCTGGCGGGCCTTGTCCATCCCCTCGTAGAACCGCCCGCGGCCGCGGGCGTAGCCCTTGATCCGCCCCCAGCTATACCCCAGGCAGACGAACAGCGGCAGGTCCTTCTTGCTGGCCACCGCCAGCTTGTCCAGCTCGGCCCATTCCCAACTCCCCCGCCCGGCCTCGTCGGTGATCTCGGCGCTCTTCGGGCCCCAGGCGGCCTCGTAGCGCTTCGCCGCCTTGGGGTCCAGCACCCCGCCGCGGCGGTTAAACCCGGTGATCCACACGTAGGCGAATTCGTCGGGGTAGTTCAGCGCCAGCGCCGCCGCACCGTCGGCGCCGGCGCAGATCACCTGGTCGCCGGCCACGGGGAAGGCCTGCTTCGCCCATCGCACGAAGGCGATGATCCGCTTCTGCGTGTGGTTGCCGACCTTGCCGGCCTGGAGCGGCTTGCCCTGCCCTGAGCCCGTCGAAGGGCCCGCCCCCCACGCCTCGTGGTAGCCGTACCAGCCGCTGGGCGGGTAGTCGTGTGGCGCAAGCTGGATGCTGTGCACCATCATCTTCTTGCCCGGCTGGGCGTAAGAGTAACCCACCGGGTGGAAATACAGCTCGGCGGGGACTTTCTCAAAGACTTTCATGCCCGGCAGCACCGGTTTGCCGGTACGGGTGTTGGGGGGAATGAGCACCGACCAGTTGAAGTACATGTTGGGCTTGGGCGCAAGTGGGGGCCCGCACCACTGGACATAAGCCCACCGCGTGCCGGGGTAGTCGAAGTTCGGGCCCTGGAGTCCCTTGCCCTGGAGGACGGGCATGCCCGTCCCGACGGTCTCCTCCACCGGGCCGACCACGTTCGAGCCGAAGCCCACACTGGCCGAGTCCCCGCCGAGGGTGACCACGGCGTAGTAGCGCTTGCCCGGCTTGGTCGGATGGTGCACGTACAAGCCCGTCCCCGGCGGGAGGGGGCCGGCCTTCTCGTGGATGACGAACCGCTGAAGCGGATACCGGTCCATCCGCTTGCTGTCCATCGTCCAGGTGTGCATCCGCCCGTTGTAGCCCTCCGCCAGCTCGCCCATCTTGTCGGCCTGGAGCATCGCCTGGCCGATGAGGTACTCCTTGTTCCGCGCGTTGACGTTGTACGCCGACAGGGGTCCCACCTCGCCGATCTTCTCGGCCTGTTGGATCGACTTGGCGTCGATGGGCTTGTCCGAGGCGTAGATGGCGTAGCGGCACGGGTTCTTTGCCCCGGCCAGGGCCTTCCTGTAGTCGCCGTAGGTGACCTTCTCGGCCGAGATCAGCGGGGCCACCTCCTGGAAGGTGATGAAGGTCTGCCCGGCTCGATGGAGGGCGTTCGCCTCCGTCACCTGGGGAGGGACCTCGGCGCTGCAGGTCAGCGCAGCCGTCAGGTATGCCAGCGCTGCGAGGCCCGCCGCGGCGTGGCGTCGAGACGTTTGTGCCATGTCAGCACTCCTTGTTCGGGGGCGCAGTTCACCTTCCGGCAATGACGACGCGCTGGGCGCCCTTGAGCATCCGCATCCGGCGGATGGTCACCAGACCCCACTGATCGGCCGTCACCGTCCCGCCCCCCAGCCGCTCCCCGCCCGCGGCGGGGGCGGGCTTGTCGCCCTTCTTGGCGGGCTTCCCCGCCGGCAGCGCTGTCGTGGTGCAGGTCCAACGGAACTTCTGGCCCTTCTTGGCCTTGAACTTCTGGCACTTCCGGGGGGTGAGGTCGACGCGGCACTCGCCCAGCGGGGCGCCGTCGTCGAGGACCACCGTCATCTCCCACTTGCCGGGCTCATCCACGATGGTCTCGGAGTCCCACGTCAGGTGGGCGTTGATGCCGGCGCCGAAGGTCTCGCCGTGGCCTCGGTTGCCGTTGCCCGGCATGCCGTCGAGGCTGCAGTTGCCGAAGGCCGGCACCGACTGGTTCCTGCGGATGGCCGGGCGGTGCTTGACCCGCCACAGGTAGTTGAAGGGCCGGCGGGCGTCCATCATCGCCCGCCAGAACCGCGGGAACGGCGGCCAGCCCATCTCCGTGAAGTGCGCCCCCCACCCGGTGTGCATGATGAAGAAAGGCGTCTCCCGGGCCGGGTTCTCGCGCGCCCACCGCGCGTAGTCCTGGCGCCAGTAGGGGTTCTCGTCCTTCGGCCGGCCGGCGTAGGCCGCAGGCCCCCCCCAGACGCCTGAGCGGCCCCAGCACTGGAAGCCCTTGGTGACCTCCGGCTGGCCCCAGCCATGCAGGAAGGAATAGATGTCCGCCCGCTCGATCTCCATCATCCCCCAGCAGCCGATGGACCCGACGATGCGCTCCTCGTCGATCTGGAACTTCCGCTTCAGCCAGTGGATCAGCCACTCGTTCCGCATCTGCGGCCAGGGCCGCCACTTGGACTGGAAGCGGCCCCTGAGGTTGTGGTAGAAGGTCGGCAGGCCCATCCAGAAGGCGTTGGGGTTGTCACCGGTGGGGGCGAGGACGACGCCGCTGCGGGCGGCCGGCCCCGGCGGCTCCGGGGTGTTCCTCCAGGCGTGCCCGCGGGTGACCGTCAGCGGCGCGGCCTTGGCCATCGCCTGCGGGCAGTAGCTCACCGTCAGCAGGTAACGCCGCGGGTACGCCGTCATCTGCTCGCGCAGCCACCACTGGTACCACTCCTCGCGGTGCTCGGCGTCCTTGGGGCTTCGGAGCTTCTTGACGTTGGCGCCGTAGAACATCGGCTCGGGGACCCGGACCTTCTGATCGACGGGCCCGGCGGCGTTGGCCGCCGAGACGTCCACGGTGTTCTCGGCCCCGTTGACCACCGCGGTGACGGCGTAGTAGGCCTTGCCGGCGAACTTCACCGTGTGGGCGTGGAAGCCGTAGCCGACCGGCAGCACCTTGCCCGGCTCGAGCACCACCCGCCGGAGGGCCTGCTTGGCCTTGAGGTACGTCGGGCCCTGCTCGCCGACCTTCCCGCGGGCGATGCCCTCCTCGATGTACCCCGAGCCGGAGCGGGCCTCGTGGATCAGCGTCGCGGCGCCGAGGTTCTTCGCCGTGATCGGCGCGGTGTGGGTGTAGATGCGATAGCGGATCTCGCGCTCGTCGTCCTTGGGGAACAGACCCAGCGGCGTGCAGCCTGCGCGGGTGATCTTCTTGACCATCTCGCCCCAGGTGATCTCGGCGTTGCCCTCGGCGATGTCCCAGATCTCCTTCCACGTCAGCAGCACTTGGCCCGGGCGGGGCAGGATGTTCAGCTCCGCCGCCTGGGCGGGCTTGTCCTTCAGCCGGCCCTCGTAGGCGATCTCCAGGTAGCTCTTGGCGCCGCTGAACTGATAGCTCCGCTGGAGGGTCAGCTCGAGCTTGCGGGCCCCGGCCGCACTGCGGACGGCGTCGGTGGCGTCGAGCCAGAGGAAGTACGGCCCGACGAGCTTGAGGGGGGTGTCCTTGCCCTGGACGGGCGCGGTGATCTCGTAGCCCTCGCCGGTCAGCGGCACGAATCGGGCGCGGTAGACCTTCGCCCCCCCGGGCAGGGCCGACAGGTCGAAGGTCAGCACCTTCTTCTGCCCGGCCATCGTCTCCGTCAGCGTGCCGGGATGCTGGACGTGCTTGTACAGGCCCCAGCGCTGGACCACCACGTCGGCCCGGCCGGCGCCCGCCAGAAGCCAGACCGCAACGCAGATCGAGATTGCTTGTTTCATGTCGCATCCTCTCCTGCCGGGCCAAGGGGCCCGACGATCACTTGTCGCGCGTCAGGGTAATCACCAGTCCGCCGACGCCGTCGCCGAAGACGAGGCCTTTGGCGACCACCACGCCCTTCTCGTCGGCGGCCACCACGCCGTTTTGCGGGTCCGGCGCCTTCTGGCCCCGCCGCGCCCGCGGGCCGAGAAGGCTGCGGGCGTTCCAGCGGATCCTCTGCCCGGGCTTGATCCGGAAGTTCCGCAGGCGTCGGGGCGTGAAATCGAACGTGCCCTTGCCGCCGGTGAGGGTGATCTGGAACTTCTCGGGCGTGTCGACGACGCCCTTCCAGTTGTACCCGCCGCCGGCCAGCCCGCTCTGCTCCTTTCCGTGGTCGCGCGTGGAGTTGCTCACGGCCGGGACGGGCATGCTGCGGGTCATGCGATGGCCCCACCAGCGCCCGGTGTACTTGCTGACGCTGCCGAGGTTCCGCGCGCCGCTCCAGCCCCAGCAGGCGATCAGGGGCTGGCGGGCCTTCTGCATGGCCCGGTAGAAGCGTCCATCACCCCGGGCGTAGCCCTTGTCCACGCCCCAACTGTACCCGAGGCACGTGAACAACGGGAGGTCCTTCTCCTGGGCCAGCGCCAGCTCGTCCAGGAAGGCCCACTGCCAGGAGTGCCGTCCCTTCTCGTCGGTGATGTCCGGGCGCTTCAGCCCCCAGACCGAGGCGTACCGCCCCTCGGCCTTGGGGTCGAACACGCCGGAGTGGTCGAACCCGGTGATCCGCACGTACGCGAACATGTCCGGGAAGTTCAGGGCCAGGGCCGCCGCCCCGTCGGCGCCGACGGCGATGACCTGCTCGGGGTCGATGGGGAAGGCCTTCTTCGCCCAGTCCAGGAAGGCGATGATGCGTTTCTGGGTGTGGTTGCTGACGGCGCCGCGCTTGAACGACTTCAGGGTCCCCCACGCGTCGTTGAAGCCGTACCACCCGCTCGCGGGGTAGTCGTGCGGGGCGATCTGGATGCTCTCCAGGAGCAGCTTGCTTCCCGGCTGGGCGTAGGAGTACCCGCCCGGGTGGAAGTACAGCTCGGCGGGGACCTTCTCGGAGCTGGTCATTCCCGGCAGCACGGGCGTGGAGGCGTCGCCGGCGCCGGGCGGGACGAGCACCGACCAGTTGAAGTACATGTTCGGGCGGGGCGCCAGCGGGGGCGCAGCCCACTGCACGTACACCCACCGCGTCCCGGGGTAGTCGAAGTGTGGGCCCCAAAGCCCCTTGCCCTGGCGGACCGGCGCGCCCGGCCCGACGGTTTCGGTCACGGCCTGGGCGGGGGCGTTGCCGGCCGAAATGTCGCGCGTGTTCTCCACCCCCGCCCGGACCGAGACCACCGCGTAGTGGCGCTTACCCGGCTTGGCGGGGCTGTGGACGTACAGGCCCGTACCCGGTCGCAGGGGCCCAGCCTTCTCGCGAACCACGAAGCGCGCCAGCGGGTACCGGTCCATCCGCACCGAGTTGATGTGCCACCGGCCCATCTCGTTGTTGTAGTGGCGGGCCAGCTCGCCGATCTCGTCGGAGGCGACCATCGCCTCGCCGACGAGGTACTCGCGGTTCCGCCCGTTGATGTTGTAGCACGACAGCGGGCCCACCTGCCCGAGCAGCTCCGCTTCGTGCAGGTTGCCGGCCGTGATCGCCCGGCCGTGGGCGTAGATGCGGTAGCAGATCGGGTCCTTGGCGTCGGCCAGGGCCCGCTTGTACTGGCCCCAGGTGAGCTTCTCGGCGGTTGCCAGCGGCTCGGCCTCGGCGAAGGTGATGAAGGTCTGCCCCGCCCGGTGGATGAGCTTGACGCCGGAGGCCTGCTTCGGCAGCGCCGCCGGGTCGGGCTTGCCCTCATACGCCACGTCCAGGCAGGTGCCCTCAGGGTCCCACCGCGGGCAGACCTTGACGAAGAATCCGCCGTTGGGCTTGCCGCCCGCCCACCTGGCAACGGCCCCGGTCACGTCGAACCGGTCGAACCACGGCGCCCGCAGCGCCACCGGCTTGCCGGAGACCCTCGGCGTGCCCGCGGCGAACTCCGCAAACAGCGGGTAGATCTCGATGTCGATCAGCGAGTCCGGCTCCTGCCCCCCGACCGGCGTGATCCGGTGGATCAGCAGGTCCGCCCGATAGATCTTCGTCCCCCTGGCCAGGGCGGACAGGTC
>CAZNSB010000068.1:11231-14755 GCA_964575155.1 uncultured Planctomycetaceae bacterium
CCCTCGCCCCCCGTGGCCGGGAGTATGGTGACGGCCTTCTTCCTGACCACCGGGCGGTCGGGGCGCTTCGCGGGCTTGGGGGGCTCGGTGAACAGCAGCTTCCCGAACCGCCCCGGAGAGTGGCTGTTGTCCGAGTACACCGGCGACCAGGCGGACTCCTCCAGCCGACCCGTCGTCCGCCGGTTCCGGTTGAAGTTCGCGATCCACTCCTTCGGCACCTCCCCCTTGACCATGGACTTCAGCGGGATGGCGACCTCGGCCGACCATTCCCTCGCCCCCTTCGCCACGTCCGCCTTCATCCCCGAGTTCCACCCCGACCCCTTCCCCCGCCCGTCGTACGTGCTCCCGGCCGCCGTCACGATGAAGTGGTAGTACGTCCCCCCAAACCCCAGGAACATCTCCACCGACTCGTCCTGCCAGGCGTCGGCGTCGTGCCCCCGCCGAGGCGCCTTGATCCGCCCCCCCAGCGGCTCCGTGCAGCGGAAGGCGACGTACAGGTTCTTCTCGTCGCGGAGGCAGCGGACCTCCGTGGGCTGGGCGGCCGACGACCCGCCCTCCAGCGTCGACTTCAGGTGCATGGGGGCGGCCTTGTCCCAGAGCTTCTCGTCGACCTTGCCGTCGATGCTCGGGGCGGCGTCCGTCCTCCCCACGTACCCCGTCGGAGGCTTCTGGCGGACCTTCCGGGCCTTCATGCCCGGGACGGCCCTCGGCGCCTTGCCCCACCGCCGCGTCACCATCTCGCCTCGGGCCTGGCAGAGCAGCCCGCCCACCAGCAGCGAGATCCAGAGCCACGGCGACGTCCAGGCCCGGGCGGAGCGGGCGGGGGCCCGCCAACGATCGTGAATTCTCATTGCCGTTTCTCCTGTGCGCATCAAGCGGAAGCTGATTGGCCCAATCGGCACGGATGCCGCTGAAGGCTCGTCCATGCCCGGCTGGCGCGTCCGTGCGTTTCCCTCCGGTCCTGTGAACCCACCCGACGGCGGGAACTACCGGGGCAAAAGGCCCGCCGGCGGGCCACTATCCTGCCCGCCCGCGAGGCCGCTGTCAACACTCGCCTCAGCCGCCGGCCGGATCACCAGAAGATCAGCCGCCGGGCCAGGAACCAGTAGCCCTTGAAGAGGGGGTTGGCGACGTACTTCAGCAGGGGCGTGCGGACCTCGGCGAAGTCGATCGAGCCGGTGAAGTCGCGCAGGAATTCGCGGTCGGAGACCTTCCGCCGCCGCTGGGCCGAACGCCGCCGCCGCCACGTCGCCGCCAGGTTCGCCGGGCGGAGGAGAAACACCCAGCTCCGGGCCTTCTGCCTCAGCGCCCCGCGGAGGAGGGCGAAGCACCACTGCCCCAGCTCCATCAGCACCAACGCCGGGGCCAGAAGCCCCAGCGTGGGCAGCTTGTAGTACACCCCCAGCAGCCAGTAGCGGTTCTTCTCGAGGTGATAGTAATAGCTGTACCGGGCCGCAAAGCTGTACTTGTGATACACCACGCTGGAAGGGACCAGGAACACCTGGTGCCCGAGCTGGCGATACCGCCAGGAGAGCTCGGCGTCCTCGAGGTACATGTACATGCCTTCCTCGAACAGGCCGAGGGCTCTCAGAAGCGACGTCCGCAGCATCACCGCCGCCCCGGAGGCGTAGTTGATGGCCCGCGGCGTGTCGTACTGCCCGCGGTCGGCCTCGCCGTAGCCCCCGCAGAAGCCGAAGCCAAGGAAGTGCGAGCGGTTCCCCACCGTGTTGATCACGCCGGTGGCCGGGTGCATCAGGAGCTTCGCCTGGACGCTGGCGACGTCGCCGCGGGCGGCGAGGAAGTCCACCATCGGCCGGAGCCACCCGCTGGCCACGATCGTGTCCTGGTTCAGCAGGACGAGGTAGTCGGCGCGGGGGCAGCTCTTGCGGACGTGCTCCCAGCCGAAGTTGTTCCCCCCCGCAAAGCCCAGGTTGCCCGGCGCGCGGACCAGGTCGACCTGCGGGAAGCTTTCGGCCACGTGCTCGGCGCTGCCGTCGCCGGAGGCGTTGTCCACCACCACCACGCGGCGGGCGATCGGCCCGTCGTCCGAGGCCAGCACAGACCCCAGGCAGTCATCGAGGTATTCCCTGCCGTTGTGGCAAAGGATCAGGACGACGACCTCGGGCTGACCGGGCTCACTGTCCACGGAACCGGCGAGATTAGAACCCATTTCCCCGCCCGCGACAAACCTCCTTTCGCCCCCGTCGCCGCTGCGCGCAGCCGGCGCGCCAGGGGGCCCCCGGCCGGGGCCGGCACGATGCTCCCGCCGGCGGCGCGGTCCCCGGCGGAGGTTCCCTTGCTTCCGGGGCGGCTGGGAGAGATGATCATGGCAGCTCGGGAGGTCTCATGCGAAATGCCGGCACGAGCGGACGAGAGCATAACGCCGGGCCTGGCCGTTACCTCAGGGCCCGACTCCAAGCGTAAGGAGAAGCGATGAGAATACTTCGACAGATTGGCTCGCTGGCCTTCGTGCTGGGGCTGTTCGCCGCCGTGTTTGCCGGGATCCCGTGGTACGTCGTCGTCGCCGACGATCCGGCCGTGCCCTGGTGGCTCCGGGTCGCGGTCTTCTGCCTCCTGGGCGGCATCCTCGTGGTCCTGCTCACACTGGCCCTCGAACAAAGAAAGAGCAAGGCCTCCCCAGAGTCCCTGCCGCCCGCTGACTCCGATCGCAAGGTCTTGCTGCTGAATTCCGCGGCGCTGCCCGGGCGGGAGATCACGGAGGTTCTCGGGCTCGTCCAGGGCCACACCGTATTCGCCATCTGGCTTGGCAAGGACCTCTCCGCCATAGCCAGGCTGATCCTCGGCGGCGAACTGACCGAGTACACGGAGATGATGGGCAGGGCCCGGACGGCGGCCACCAATCGAATGGTCGCCCAGGCCGCCGACGTCGGGGCCGATGCCGTCATCAACGTCCGCTACATGACCACCAGCGTCGTGGGCAGCGCCGCCGAGCTTCTGGTCTACGGCACGGCCGTCAGGCTCAGCGAATAGGGTTTCCCGCGGATCTTTTTATCCGGGGACATTATATAAGTTTTCCTTGACCAGCGATTGCGACAGTGGTAGGGTCGCGGCATTATGGCCAGAATGGCACGAGTGGTGGCGCCGGGGTATCCACATCACCTCACGCAGCGCGGCAACCGCCGGCAGAAGACCTTCTTCGGGGATGGCGACTACGCCGCCTACCTGGAGCTGATGGCCGACTGGTGCGGCCAATGCGGCGTCGAGGTCTGGGCCTACTGTCTGATGCCCAACCACGTCCATCTGGTGGTCGTGCCGTCGAGCGAAGAAGGCCTTGCCCGAGGCGTCGGCGAGGCCCACCGGCGGTACACGCGGCGGATCAACTTTCGGAAACGCTGGCGCGGGCACCTGTGGGAGGGGCGGTTCAGCTCCTGCGTGATGGACGAGGCTCACCTGCTGGCGGCGGTGCGATACGTCGAGACCAACCCGGTGCGGGCGAGGCTGTGCCGCAAGCCCTGGCGGTACCCCTGGAGCAGCGCCGCCGCCCACGTGGCCGGCGAGGACGA
>CAZNSB010000069.1:0-14492 GCA_964575155.1 uncultured Planctomycetaceae bacterium
GACCTGTAACCCATGTGTCTTCAACATGTGTTACCTATGTCTGTGCCCTGAACACCTGCAAGCCGTGTTGCCACAAGTTAACGGTTCACGAAGCCGGCCCTTTCGGGACAAGGACTTACGGCAAGACAGGAGCAGCACTTTTTGCCATTCACTCCCCCCCGGGGCGAAGCATAAGGCCTTGGGGGACAAGAAGATAAAGTGCGCAATCAGGCGAATTGCATGGGTAAAGGTTTTTACTAATGCCCCCGCCCAGCCCACAGACCGTGTCTGTGGGCCATGCGCCGCCGAGGCGGGGCTGCCCGCCGTCGCCTCCGCCCGCTGGGGGGGCCTATCTCTTCCTGCGCCGCAGGACGGCCACCGCGCCAAGGAGGACCAGCGCCGCGGAGGCGGGCTCGGGCACCGGCGCCCCGCCCTCGCCGCCGGCCCCCCTGGCGTCCTTGTTGAAGTTGTTGGCCAGGATGGCCAAGTCCAGGACGTCCACGTCGCCGTCGTAGTCGAAGTCGCCCTGCCGCCAGCCCTTGCCGGCGCCGGCCGGGTCGAAGTTGTTGGCGATGGCGGCCAGGTCCAGGACGTCCACCAGCAGGTTGCAGTCGGCGTCGGCCTTGATGGTGACCTGGACGGTGACGGTGCCGGTGCCGCTGACGGAGTCGTATCCGTATTCGATGGGGCCGCCCAGGCTGAAGCCGGCGTAGTCGTCAAACGTGGCGTCGCCGAAGGCCTCTCCCTCGGTGACGATGTCGTTGCCGCACTGAAGGACGGTGAACTTGGTGCCCTGGATCTCGGGCAGCGTCAGCGTCCCGCTGTTGACGGCCACGTGGAGGGTGGCGTTGGCGAGTCCGCTGGCGGCCTCGTCGATGAGCAGCTTGCGGTTGTGGATGTCGTCGGGGACGACGTTGGTGCCGGTGTAGACGCCGAGGACGTCGACGGCCAGGGCGGCGCTGCCGGCGAAGGCCATTCCGCCTTCGACGTGCAGGGGCTGGTTGTGGCTGAGGTCTGCGTTGACGTAGCCCGGGGTCACGGTGCCGCCCTGGACGGTGACGGTCCGCGCGCCGGCGCCGACCTTGATCAGCCCGGCCCCGGCGACGTCTCCGTGGATGGCCCAGCCGGCGGCGTCCACGTCGAGGTGGGCGATCGCGCCGCTGGCGACCTCCAGCCCGCCGCTGCCGAGCCCGCCGGTGTGGGTCACCTGGAGCGTGCCCTCGGCGACCATCCAGTCGCCGCTGAAGGTGGCGGAGTTGTCGGCGTCGATCTTGACGGGCTTGCTGCCGGACTTGGTCATGTTGCCGGCGCCGATGAGGGCGGCGTCGATGGTGAGGGTTTTGTCTCCCCACGGGCCCTGGTAGTTGAGCAGCGTGCAGTTGCCGTTGACGTTGACGGTGCCGGAGAGCTTGTGGTTGTTGTCGGTCCTGAGGTAGATGAGGCTGTCGGGGCCGGTGTTGGCGAGGTGCAGGTCGCTCACCGTGGCGTCGGCGTGGAGACCCACTCTGGCTCCGGCGGCGACGTTGATCCGGTTGTCAAAGGAGCCGCTCAGGGCCAGGGTGGCGTCGGTCTGGACGTTGATGGTGCCGGTCCCGAGGCTCGTGCCGCCGTCGGCGATGGTGTACCCCTCGACGCCGCCGAGGTTCTCGACGAAGACCTCGCCGCTGAAGCCGGAGTTGTCCGCGGTGAAGTGGAGCCCCGAGACCGTGTTCCACGGCGACCTGTGGGTGGAGAGGGTCACACTGCCGGTGCCCAGCAGCGTGGCGTTGACGGTCAAATTGGCGCCGCCGTGGGGCCATGCGCCATGATTGACGATGGTCGAGCCGGCGGCGAGGTGGACGGTGCCGCTGACGGTGGCGTTGCCATGGCTGGTTTGATGCAGCGTGGCCCCGCCGGTGGCGTCGCCGAGGTGGAGGTCGGCGGCGGTGGCGCTGCCGCCTGGAACGATGCCCAGGATGCCTCCCGGTTTCACGTCGATGCGGTTGTCCAGGGTGCAGTTCTCCAACTCCAGCCGGGCGCCGCTCTCGATGGTGGTCGTGGCGGTGCCGAGGGCGTTATCGGCGGCGGCCCGGCTGACGCCCCCGCCGGTGACGGTGACCTCGCCGGAGAAGGTGGCGGAGTTGTCGGCGGCGAAGAGGAGCGTTCCGTACCTGCCCCCCGGCGACACCTCGTGGGTGGAGAGAATCACGCTGCCGGTGCCCAGCAGCGCGGCGTTGACGGTTAACACGGCGCTGTTGTGGACCGAGGCGGCATGATTGGCGATGGTCGAGCCGGCGGCGACGTGGACGGTGCCGCTGACGGCGGCGTTGCCAGCGTTGCTTTGATACAGCGTGGCCCCGCCGGTGGCGTCACCGAGGTGGACGTCGCCGGCGGTGACGCTGCCCGGATAGATGCCCAGGCTGCCTCCCGGTCTCACGTCGATGCGGTTGTTCGCGGCGCAGCCGTCCAGGATCAGCCGGGAGCCGTCCGAAACGATCACCGTCCCGGTGCCCAGCGCGCTCGCGCCGGTGGCGATGGTAAAGCCATCGCCGGTGACGGTGATCTCACCGCTGTAGGAGGAGTTGTCGCCGGACAGCCTGAGCCAGAAGGTGTTGCCGGAGACGTAGCTGTACAGCTCGAGGTCGGCGCTGCCGAAGAGGGAGGCGGAGAAGTTGAACTCCCGGCTGCCCCACGGGTCGTACGCTTCGTTCCTGATCCTGGAGTCGTTCTCCACGGTGACGGTGCCGGAGAAAGGACCGTAGTCTGACATGTACAGGGTCGCGCCTCCGCTGACGTCGCCGAGGTGCAGGTCGCTGGCGGTGCTGCTGGAGTAGACGGCCAGGGCGGCGTCGCCGGCGATGGTCAGCTCGGCCCCGAAGGTCCCGCCGTCGGCGGTCGGCACCGCGACGGTGCCGGTGGCCAGGAACGTCCGCCCGCTGCCGGCCAGGAAGTGGGCCGGGTCCGCCGAGGGGGCCCAGTTGTCCAGGACCATCCAGCCGTTGCCGGTCCCGCCGTCGTCCCAGGTGTAGTCGGCCGCCCGGGCGGCCCCGGCCGCCAGGAGCGCAGACACTGCAACCATCATCAGAATCGCTTGCTTTGCCATTTTCGACCTCCTTTGCGTTTGAACGCGGACCCTTACTTTGGGACCGCCTTTCTGCAAACCCGTATGAACTGAACGACCAAGTACTCCAGTGATTGTACCATGAACCGCCCGTTACGGCAAATGGAAATTCCCGCCCTGCCGGCCTCCGCGGACGGGTGAACGGCGCACCAGTGCAAACCTCGCAGGATAAGGGTCCCCAAAGGCTTACAGCAAAAGCAGCGAAAAAACCTTCACCGTTCACCGCCCCGGGCGGGTCTTCATAAAGCGTTATTCTTGGAAGGACTCGCGCGACTGACGACCGGTTGTCGGCGGGGTGAAGAGATTACCGGCGTCTGCGTCGTGCGGCCGCGGCCAGTGCCAGTAGCATCAGCGCCGCGGAGGCGGGCTCGGGGACCGGGGCGTTTCCGCCGGCCCCCCCGGTGGTCTTTCCGAAGTTGTTTGCCAGGATGGCCAGGTCGAGGACGTCCACCAGCCCGTCGCCGTTGAAGTCGCCCTGGGCCCAGGCGGGGTCCGGCTTGCCGAAGTTGTTGGCTAGGGCGGCCAGGTCGAGGACGTCGACGTTCCCGTCCAGCTTGGCGTCGCCGAAGAAGAACTCCTTGGGGCCGCCGCCGTTGAGGTAGTAGAGGTTCAGCCCGTTGAGGTCCACCGCCGCCCGGGCGTTGAGGGTGAGGTCCCCGACGTAGAGGGCCTCGGGAGACTCCTCGGGCCCGTCGGGGGGCGGATCGTCGTCGATCGCATTGTCGACCTCGTCCACCAGGCGAATCCGCCCGGCGTCGGAGCCCTCGCCCAGTTGCAGGCCGCCGAAGGCGAAGTTGTCATCCCAGCCGGCGGCGACCGGGCCGCGGTCCTCACCGGCGACCTCCACGTCGCCGGTGTCGCCGGTCCCGCCGCAGAAGATGAAGGTCAGGTTGCTCAGCCCGATGCGCCGGTTCGGGTCGCCGGGGTCGACGGGGTCGAGGCGGGTGGGCGTGATCGTCTCGATGCACAGGTCGCCCTTCATGCGGATCCTGCTGCCGGCCGCCGCGTAGAGGTAGCAGTCTTCCCCGAAGTAGTGGGTTTCGCAGACGCAGAGGTCGGCGTCGGCGCCGGCGATGTGGAGGGTGCCGCGGCCGCCGAGGCCGACGTTGAGGGTGTCGGCCTGTAGGGTGCCGTGGTGGATGACGTAGGACCCGGCCGAGCCGGGCTCCTGCCCGAGGGTCAGCGCCCCGGAGACGGTGTGGGTGCCGTCGTGCTGGGTGAAGGTTCCCGTTCCCGCACAGCCGATGGTCGAGCACTTGACGACGAAGCCTCCCATGAGGTTGCTGGTGACGTCCCAGCAGACGTACTCGCCGCGGGAGCCGGCGCCGTAGCCGACGTGGAGGTCATACTTGACGTTGCAGTCGCCCTGGTGATGGTCGAACCGCCCGGTGCCGTCGTAGCCGACGAAGAGGTTGTCGGCGGTGAGCGTTCCTCCGTTGCTGAGGTCGTAGGTGCCGCTGTCGCCCGCCCCGCAGCCGATCAGGACGTCGCCGTTGACGGTGCAGGTCCCGCCGGGCTGTTCGAGGGTGCCGGCCCCGGCGTCGCCGACGCGGATCTCGCCGGCGAGGAGCGACCCGCCGTTGTTGATCCTGGAAGTGTCGGCATTGACCGTGAGGACGCCGGCGCCGAGGTCCACGCTGGCGGCGTTGCGGACCTTCAGCCCGCCGGCCAGGTGGATGTACCCGCCGGAACTGGCGGTGAGGCTGCCGGAGCAGTCGACGAAGTCGCCGACGTGCCCCTGCCCGCCGAAGCTGTCGGAGGGGCCGATGTCCAGCGTGGCGCCGGTCGTGTGGACGGTGCCGTAGTTTGTGTAGCTGTAGAAGATGCCGCCGCTGAAGCCGGACGGGAGGATGGTCAGGCAGCCGCTGCCGACGGTCAGCGAGGCGTTGGTGGCGCTGGCGATCGTGCCGTCGGCGAGGTTGACCAGGCTGCTGCCGGCGATGTCGATGGACACGGCGTTGCCGCGGAAGTCGATCTCGCCGGCGACGTGCAGGCCGCCGGCGGAGATCTGCTGAAGCTGCCCGCCGCCGTACTCGAACCGCCCGTTGGCGTTGACCTCGAGGTAGTTGGTGGTGAGCTGCCCGGCGCCGTGGACGAAGGTCCCGCTGCCGCTGGCGGAGCCGGCCCGCACGGCGCGGAGGGTCCGCGAGCCGCCGTCGTGGGTGATGGTGGCGCCGTCGGTGGCCTCGACGGTGGCCTGGTCCAGCCCGCAGACCGTCGTCGTCCCGCTGGCGAAGACCGAGCCGTTGAACAGCTCGTTGACGGTGCAGTCGAACCCGACGGCCCACGTGCCCTTGGCGCCGAAGGTCACCTGGGGCGTGTCGATGGTGCCGTCGAGCCACTCCAGCCGCCCCAGCCCGCTGTCGGCGCCGACGCGGATCTCCTGCCCGACGGTGAGTCCGGCGACGGGGCCGTCCAGCTTGTATGTGCCGTTGGAGCCGGCGGCGTAACCCAGGTACAGCTTGTGGTCGATGGTCGCGGTGCCGGCGGTGTGCTCGAAGACGCCGGCGCCCTCATGCCCGACGTAGGCGCAGGCGGGGTCGTCGGCGCGGAAGGTGCCCCCGCGGAGGTTGAACTGCGCCCGGCTGACGGGCCCGACGGCGAGGAACAGCTTGCCGACGTGATGGTCGCCGCCGCTCTGGTTGAAGACGCCCTCGGTGCCGATGAGCTCCCAGAGGACGTCCAAGCTGCCCGCGCTGAGGTTGTAGGTGCCCGCGCCGGCGTCGCCGACGTGCAGCTCGTCGGCGACGGTGTGCGTCCCGCCGTCCTGGATGAAGGTGCCGCCGCAGTCGATGTATTCATCGTCGGTGACGCGGAGCACCCCGGTGCCGCCGAGCTGGTAGGTGCTGGTGTTCCGCCAGTTCCAGTCGACGCACAGCCGGTTGACCGTGTTGGTTCCGCCGGTGTGCATGAAGGACGCGGTCCCCCGCCACCCGACGTACTCCGTCTCGGCGGTCAGCTCGCCGGTGCCGCTGAGGTCATACTCGCCGACGGCGCGAGCGCCAAGGCCGACGTACAGCCGGCCGGTGGTGTTGGTCCCGCCGGTCTGGTTGAGCCTGCCCCGGCCGGTAAACCCGACGTGCTGGTCCCCGCCGGCGGCACCCAGGGCCCCGCCGGTCAGCGTGTACGTCGAGACCGCCCCGTCCCAGCGCCAGTCGCGGGCGATGAGGAGGTAGGGCGTCTGGTTCGTGCCGTCGGCCTGGGTGAAGTTGCCGACGCCGCGCCACCCGACGAACTCGCGGACCGCCTCGAGCCGGCTGGCGGCGCCGTCGAGGGTGTAGGCGCCCCGGCCCGAGAAACTGGCGCCGAGGATGAGCCTGGAGACGTCCCGGACGGTTCCGGCGGCCTGGTTGAAGGTGCCGGAGCCGGCGCTGCCGACGATCAGGAACCGGTCCACCGACAGGGCGGCGGTGCTGTTCATGTTGTAGGTGCCCCCGCTGCCGGCCCGCCGGCCGATGCGGAGCGTCCGCCGGGCGGTGACGTTCCGGGCGCCGGCCTGTGTGTAGGCCACGCCGGTGGCCAGGTCGGCGACGTTGATATTGGTGGCGGTGATGTCTCCGCCGACGTTCAACTGCCCGCCGTCCAGGGTCAGGGTGCTGTTGCCGATCCCGCCGGTGATGCTTTCGGCGACGTTCAGCGTCCCGCCGTTGAGGGTGTAGACGGCCGTTACGCCCGCGGCGTCGTCGGCCAGGCGCAGGGAGGTGGTGACCGTGTTGACCCCGCCG
Source organism: uncultured Planctomycetaceae bacterium (assembly GCA_964575155.1). GTDB lineage: Bacteria > Planctomycetota > Phycisphaerae > SM23-33 > SM23-33 > CAZNSB01. The sequence continues at coordinate 6,805 of CAZNSB010000069.1, forward strand.
TCCTGGATGAAGGCCCCGTCGGCATGCCAGCCGACGTGCTCTTCGCGGGCGGTCAGCCGGCCGGCGGTAAGGGTATAGCTCCCGCCCAGCCCGGTCATGCCGACGTACAGGCAGGTGGAGACCGTCACCGAGGTCTCCGCCCCGTTCTGGGTGAACGCGCCGGCGCCGTTGGCGCCGATCTCCACCAGCTTCGCCGAGACCGCCCCCGTGCCGGACAGGTCGTAGGTCCCCGAGGAGGTGTTCGGCCAGTAGGCCACCTGGATGACGCCGCTGCCGGCGGTGACGACGTTGGCCCCGCCGGTCTGGACGAACCGCCCCGTGCCGGTGTGCCCGATGTACTCCCACGCGGCCGTCAGGTCCCCGCCGGTCATCAGGACGCTGCCGGTCTGGGCGGCCTGGTCGGCCAGGATGAGCATCTGGCACGTCTCGCCGGGCTGGGTGATCACGGCCGTCCCGCCGTTGCTGACGTGGGCGTACTCATTGGACGCCGGCTCGCCGGAGGGGGTCCAGTTGGCGCCGGTGCTCCAGTCGCCGCTGGCGGCGTTCCAGTACCGATCCGCCGCGAAGCCCGTGCCGTGCCCGGCCGCGATACACACCGAGACCACCAGGAACGCCAGCAATGTCCGAACTCGTTCGGCCCTCATTGAAATGCCCCTTTCTCGGTGCTTGCCGCACCAGGGAGACCTCGCTTCGAAGAACTGACCGGCCGGCTCCGTCGCTTCGTCAGTGGAACTCCGCGCGGGGAGGGAAGGAAAGGCAAAATGCCGACCCCTCCCGCCCACTGCGGCAGCCGGCTCAGCCGCACCTTATTATACCCGCACACGCCGTTCCGTAAAGGGCTTTCTCGGCGGCAATCTTCCCGGGGTGCTGCCATCCGGTAGGCTACGTTGGCGCCTGCCCATCGGCAGGTGGGCAGGCCGGCAACCCAGCCTACCATCTACCATCTGCCATCTGGGGCGTTTCGCAAACGCGGCCGGCGCAAAAAACGGCCTCGACCGGGCCGGGCCACAGCCCGGTCGAGGAACACGAAATTGTCTGGCTGGTACTGCTGCCTTGCAGCTAAACGATACAGCTACTTCCGCTTCCTGCGTCTGAACAGGACGACCGTGCCCAGCCCCAGTAGGGCCATGCAGCCCGGCTCGGGCAGGATCTCGATGATCAGCTCCGGCGCGTAAGCCCCGGGCAAGTTGGCCGCGTCGGTTCCGTACTCGCGCGACGCCAGGTGACAAACGCTGCCGCCGCTGCGCACGTCGGTGAAGTCGATCACCAGGCCGTAGTTGGTCAGACCCCCGTCGATCCAGTCCTCGACCACGTCGCAGCCGGTGGCCGTCAGGGGGATATCGGTGTACGCGGCCTTGTCGTTAATGCCACTGGCGGTCCACGTGCCGGTCGTCATGGCCTTGTCACGGTAGGCGTCGTTGGCGCCCTGGGCACCTGCGACCTGCCAGGCGGTGCCGCCGGTGGCCAGGGTGATCCAGCCGCCGGTGGCGACCGTCGTAGTCGTGACGACCTGGTAGTTCTTGCAGGCATCGCCGACGGAAGTGGGGCCCCATGGGTACCCGGTCCCGCCGAACCCGGAAGAGCCCGTACCTTCCACCCAGGTCTTCTTCAGGGGATAGATACCGAGGTGATAGCTACAGTTACTGGGCCCGCCGGCGCCGTAGAACTGGATCGTCGCCGACGCCACGTACTCGCCCAGGGCGAGGGTGATGCCGCTGAGGTCCCAGGCGACCGCCACGTAGCCGTCGCCGGCGCCGGCCTCGTAGATCAACTTGCCGTTGGTGCCGGCGTTGGCGTCGCCGCTGCCTTGGGCGCACAGCCAAAGGTCCTTGCTCGAGTCCACCGTGACGTCCCGGGCCATCAGGCTCCCGGATGCAGCAAACAACAGTACCAGCGCTGCTACAATTGCTCTCTTCATGAAGACCCTCCTCTCATTGTATGCCATCGCGCCCGGTTTCCGGGCTGTCGATGACAGTGGCCCGCTCGAGAAAAACACCAATACAGCTCCTGCACCTGGAACTCCTGAACAGAGATGCTCCTGCTTCACCACCTCCCTCCATCCGGCGCGCCAGCGCCGGCGTCCTGCGGGTAGGAAGGCCAGGCACCCTCCGTACCCGGAGAACCCTCACTCATGTAGACTGGCGAGGCAACTTACTCGTATTGCCTGTCGCCTTATTAGTTATCTTATACCCCTTTTGGAGAATCCTGTCAAGGGGTATTCCCGTCATTTTCTCGAGTTTTTTCGCTTTGGTGCGGGCGGGCATCTGGCCGGTAACCCTCTCCGGCTCAGGGCGTTGCAGGTCGGCGGCGGCGCCTTCGGCCCAGTGCGGCGGCCGCCGCGCCCGCCAGCAGCGCGCCCGCCGCCGGCTCGGGGACGGGCATCCCCTCCCCGCCGGCGGTCCACCCGAACCGGTTGGCGAAGATGGTCAGGTCCAGGACGTCCACCTCGCCGTCCTCATTGAAGTCGCCCTGTTCCCACGCGGCGCCGGAGGCCCCGAAGTTGTTGGCGAACACGGTCAGGTCCAGGACGTCCACAGACGCGTCGGAGTTGGCGTCGCCCCGGCGGCGGATGTCCAGGTAGGGGCGGTAGTCGTAGGTGACCGTGCCGGTGGCGCCGCCGCTGGCGTCGTTGACGGCGTCGGCCTCGCGCGTGAACATCCACAGGTTGATGTAGCCCGTGGCGGAGCGGACGCCCGGGGTGGGCGTATACGCCGCCTTGTCGAAGGCCTTGACCCACACGCCGCGGCACTTGGTCGTGCTGACGTCGCCGAGCAGGTCGTTCATGACGGCGTCGTCCACGCGCATCTCGTAGCGGTTCCAGGGCTGCCCGGCGCCGGCGGCGGTCGGCTCGACGTAGCCGGAGTTCAGCCGGTCGCACGAGTCGAACCAGTACTCCTCCAGCCCCCGAGGGTCCGGGTCGGACCAGTCGGCGAAGGTCGGCATCACCGTCCCGTCGGGCTTGACCCACGCCTGGCTGCTGCCGGTGGCGAGCACCTCGTCGCCGGTGTCGGGGATGCCGTCCGTGTCGGTGTAGTAGGTCTTGGAATACCACTTGGTGGGGGCGGCCAGCGCGACCGGCGGATTGGTGCCGGTGGCCTTGGTCCAGTTGAAGGACACTGTGTGCCAGTCCCCCCAGACGGCGCCTTGGCCCCAGTTGGTGATGGGCACCGCGCCGTCCCCTTCGTCCCAGTCGCAGCCGGTGTACCACGATGCCATCCAGTACCAGCTCTCACTGAGGGCGTTTCCGCCCTGGCGGGGGACCAGGGAGAGGCGGGTCCTGAACTCGCCGGGCGCCAGTGCGCCCACGTAGGCGCCCAGGGCGTCGCGGTCGAAGTCCGCGTAGTAGCCCGAGCAGAAGCTGTCCATCCGGACGGCGTAGTTGCCCCCGGCGTTGACCCGGTTGTCGCCGAGGTCGCAGTCCGACCCGAAGTCCTTGGTCGGGTAGAAGATGCACGGCGAGTCCGCCGCCGCGGCGGCGATCGGCCAGGACAATGCCATCAGGACAGTCAGAACAGCGCTGCGGTTGGCGCACATGGCCTGCCTCCTGAAAGGGACTCGAAATCTCCTCGCCGCCGTCGCGGCGTCCGTTGTCTAGCAGTTCACGATAAAGTCCGGAGTTGGGTGCCACGGCTGCGGGGTTTGCAGCCGTGCCGATCCTCCCCGCACAGCACGCTTGCACACACCGCAAGCGTGGCACCCAGGGTCAAGCTGTCTCCAAAATATCTCGTGAATTTCTCTGGCAAAGCCCTCTCGCCCGCCGCCTCCGCAGCAGCGCCCCTGCGCCGGCCAGGACGAGGGCCAGGCCGACGGGCTCGGGGACGGCCGCCCCCCCGCCGCCGCCGGCCGCCCAGCCGAAGTTGTTGGCCAGGATCGTCAGGTCCAGCACGTCCACCTCGCCGTCGCCGTTGAAGTCGGCGTCGCCCCATTCGGGGTCGGCCTGGCCGAAGTTGTTGGCAAAGGCCGTCAGGTCGAGGACGTCCACCTCCGCGTCCAGGTTGGCGTCGGCGTCGTGGGCGGTGAAGGTGGCCTCGATCCACGGACAATGGGCGGAGATGGCTCTGGTGTACATGTGCCCGTGGTCGGTCACGGAGTACTGGGTGTTGTACACCACCAGCCCGCGGTTGTTCTCGTTGTCGTACATGTCGTCCATCACCGCCTGGTCCAGGGAGCAGCCGTGATCCCCGTACCGGACGTGCCCCTGCCCCATGTGGTACTTGGCGCTGTTGGCGATGCTGACGACGGTCCCGCCGCTGTAGTAGGTGTCCACGAAGGTGCAGCCCGGATTGGCCGCGTGCCCCTTGGCGGGGTTCCCGGGAAAGTCCCAGGTCACCGTCCCCGTCTGCCCGGGCTTGACGTCCTGGGCGTAGAGGTGGGTGGCGGCCTTGGCGGTGGTCCAATTGTAATCGGTGTCATAGTCATAGCTGGCGCCGTTTCCCTCGACCCAGTCGTTCTCGCTCCAGACGGTGGCGATGCGGTTCCAGCTCCAGTCCAGCCCCCAGTGGCCCCACCCGCCGTTGCCCTCGAAGTGGATCCACAGCTCGTAGTCGATGGGGTAGCCGACCGGGTCGGTCTGGGCCTTCATGGCCGCGGTGTCCCAGTCGACGTAGAACTGATAGCCCGTGCCGACGTCCCCGCAGTAGCCGTGGTCCGACCCGCCGGTGTTGTTGTGCTGCTCGTTCGTGTTGTTGCTGTTGTCCCGGTCCGCCTGGAAGGTGTAGGTGAAGTCCTTCTCGGCCAGTGCGGACCCGCCGCACCAGGCCAGGACAGCCGCGCCGACCGCCAAGATCCTCAGTTTCCCGGTCATGTCATGACCTCCTTGAAAGGCCCGCGAGTTCGGCGGCGCCACGCCGGCGACGCCGTTTCCCTGCTCGTTCTCCCCCGGCCCCCCGGCCGGTCAGGAGCGACCGGCGCGTCCGGCCCTCCGGCGCCGGAGCAGCGCGCCGGCGCCGGCCAGGACGAGGACCAGACCGACGGGCTCGGGGACCTGCCCGCCGCCGCCCAGGGCCGGGTGCTTCCAGCCGAAGTTGTTGGCCAGGATCGTCAGGTCCAGCACGTCCACCTCGCCGTCGCCGTTGAAGTCGGCGTCGCCCCAGGCGGGGTCGGGCTGGCCGAAGTTGTTGGCAAAGGCCGTCAGGTCGAGGACGTCCACCTCCCCGTCGAGGTTGGCGTCGGCGTCGTGGATGTCGTGGACCGTGGCCTGGATGTGGGGGCAACTGGTAGGCCGGTCGCCAACGGGGGTGGTATGCTCCTTGGTCCGGACGCCGTGGTTGAGGAAGTCGTCCGGCGGGAGGTTATAGACCACCAGCCCGCGGTTGTCCGCGTTGTCGTAGAGGTCGTCGATGACGGCCTGGTCCAGGTCCGCCTCCACCCACGTGCCCTCCGTGCCGCCGGTGATCTGGAAGGTGCCGGTATTGGCGAGGCTGCGGACCTCGTTGGTCCACGGGTGCCACAGGGGGTTGCCGGTGTACCCGTCGCGGCAGTCGCCGCCCTCCAGGAACGTCCCGAGGAAGGTGCAGTCCACCTCGCGGGCGTACCCCTCGCCGGCATTGCCGGGAAACGTCCACACCACCGTCCCCGTGCCCGGTGCCTTGATGTCCTGGGCGTAGAGGTAGGTGGCGGCCTTGTTCACGGTCGGGTTGGACCAGTTGTAGTTGGTGAGGTTCTCCAGGCCGTCGGCCGCCGCCCAGTCGTTCTCGCTCCAGACGGCGGCGATGCGGACCGTGCACGCCGAGGCAGGCCAGTGGGCCCCCGTGTTGCCGTCCGGCACGATCAACAGCTTGTAGGTCACGTCGTAGGGGCAGTCGCCGAGCTGGGCCTTCATCGCCTGGGTGTCCCAGTCGCCGTGCCACTGGTGGTCGCTGGCCTTGACGCGAAGACGGAACTGCCCGCCCTCGTTGCTGTGCCAGCAATCGCCCGACGAGACGGCGCCGTTGTCTCGGGTGCAATCGTAGGCGATGATCTCCGTGTGCCCCCCGGCCCCGCGCACCGGGGCCGAGACGGCGCACCACGACAGTCCGGCCACGAACATCAGAGCCAACCTCGGTTTCCCGCGCACTGTTCTGTCTCCCTGGGCCGACATGTCAGGACACGCCCGACCCGCCGACACCGGCGTTTATCTGCTCCCGGCCCATTTTTCGGAACAGACCTCGGCGCCCGGACCACCGCGAGCCCGCTTCCCTTCGGGTCGGGCCGAAACATTGAGATACGGCGGGTGGCACCTGCCTGCCGGCAGGCAGGCGGCTTGCTTGCCAAGCCGTGTTCCCACATCGAGCGACACTGGTTGCCAGCAACCAGTGCCACCCGAGAGATCGGGTTCTGAGACAGCTTCTAAACATCATTACCGTACGACCCGAAGGGGAGCGGGCGGGCAACGCGCCAGACCCACAGTCTCCAATGTGACGGATCACTTGCCTCCGCTGCCCTGCTCAGCAGCGCAACTAATGTAACATAATCTTGGTCCCTGTCAAGAGAATTTTTCCTGGAGGTCACGGTCAGGCCCGGGGTGGGGCCCCGCCGCCCCTGCCCTCTGCCCGGTGCCGCCCTAAGGGGACGCGACCCCGGCGGTGCCGAGGGCCGCAGCGAACGCCGCAGTATTTTATTCGTTGGTGAACAACCCCGGTTGACATGACGAGTTCAAAGGCGTATAGTGTCTAGGGCATAATTATGACGGTCTTCCGAATGACTGCGGACGAACCCCTGTACCTTCAGGTGGCTGAGCGGATCAAGGGGATGATCGCGCGCAACTACGCCCCCGGCGAGGTGCTGCCGCCGTACCTGAAGCTGAGCAAGAGGCTGGGGGTGGGCCTGGTCACCGTCAAACGAGCGATGGACGTGCTGGCGGCCAAGGGCATCGTCACCCCGCTGCGGCGAAGGGGCACCATCGTGAACCGCCGGGTGGAGCCCGGGGAGACCAAGCTCCGCCAGGTCGGGCTGGTGGTCCGAAGCACCATCAACCGGCTGTTCGACGCCCGATACCTCTCGGAGATCGTCAGCGGGCTTACCGTCAAGGTCGACGCCTTGCAGGCGGACCTCCGCATCTACTCCCTCACCCGATCCAGAGGCCCGATCCCCCCCGCCGAAGTCATCGCAGCCGGGTGCGACGGCGTCATCGTCCTCGGCGTCTTCGACGATCACTACATCGCCGAGTTCGCACGCCATGACGTCCCCCTGGTCTTGCTGGACCACCACGCAAAGGACATCGCCCTGGACTACGTGGTCTGTGACAACCTCGGCGCCGCCCGGGCCGTGGTCGAGCACCTGGTGCGGCTGGGACACAGGCGGATCGCCTACGTGGAAGTCTTCGAGCCGGCCCCGTTCGGGCTGGGTCCGGCCGAGACCAACGAGGCCCTCCAGGAGGAGTCCGACCGGGTGGAGCGGCGGGAAGGCTTCGTCGCCGCGATGCGGACGGCCCTGCCGGGCGCACCGGCTCCGCTGCACACGTTCTCGAACGAGGCCCCGGAAGGGGTCATGCCCGAGCCGCTGCTGGACAAGATCATCGAGGTGCTGCGATCGGGCGCGGAGGCGCCGACGGCCGCGGTGGCAAACGACGAGCACGCCGCCGTCGGGCTGCTGAGGCAGATGCAGCGGCGCGGCGTCCGCGTGCCGGAGGAGTTCTCCGTCGCCGCCGTCGCCGGCGCGGGCATGACCACCGGCCAGACCCCGCCGCTGACCTACTGCCAGGTCAACTT
>CAZNSB010000070.1:0-5906 GCA_964575155.1 uncultured Planctomycetaceae bacterium
GACTTCCTTGGCGAGGGTCGGGGATACACAGAGGACACCACCAAGTGGTGCAACACCTGGTCCGACGGCCCGGACGGGTGGTACTTCCACGCCGACGACACGGTCATGGCGGGCTTCTGCCTGTCCCCCGCGGCCGGGGCGAAGCTTCGCCGGCGGCTGTCGGCGGGGGGCGGGGTGAGGCTTTCGGGCTTCTGCGACGCCCGGCTGTACGAGGGCATCGGGCAGAACGTCACGGCCGTGCTGGAGGGGGAGGACCCGTCGCGCGAGGTATGGATCTACGGGCACGCCTGCGAGCAGGGCGCCCACGACAACGCCAGCGGCGTGACCGTGCTCATCGAGGCGCTGCGGACGCTGAAGGACCTGATCGTCGCCGGGCGCCTCCCGCGCCCCAGGTTCAGCATCCGCGCGATCACCACGGAGGAGTGCATCGGCATGGTCGCCTTTGCCAGCATCCACGACGACGCCCGCCGCCGGGCCCTCGCCGGGCTCAACGTCGACGCCGTCGGAAACCCCGTCCCCGCCGACCAGCCGTACGTCCTACACTACGGCCCGATGAGCAACCCGTCCTTCGCCTGGGCGGCCGCCGCCGTCGCCGCCCAGGCCGTCCAGAAGACCGCCCGGGGGGAATGGTCCCTCCGCACAAAGCCGTTCGTACCCAACGCCGACGACATGGTCGCCGACCCCAACTGCGGGATCCCCTCAATGTGGCTGGGGCGCGGGGGGAACTCGATCGGCTACCACTCCAGCTCCGACACCCCCGAGGCGGCGTGCTCGCCGGAGGCGCTCCGGTGCAACGCGGTCCTGACGGCCGCCTGGGCCTACGCCATGGCCTCGATGGACGATCGGCTGGCGGGCGAGCTGATCGCCCCGGCGACGAAGTGGATCGCCGAAAACGTCGTCCGCGACGGCGCCGACGACCGCGCCCGCCTCAGCCGGTGGGTCGCCGGAAGGATCCTCCGCGACCTCGCCCGCTGGGGCGTGAGCGAATCGGTCTACGAGCCGGCCGCTGCCAAGTTCTCCGCCGCCGGCGCCCCCCCCCTGCCCGACCTGCCCGCCGAGGGCCCCCGCTACGTCCGCCGCACCTGGGGCACCTGCACCTTCGAGACGCTCCCGCCCGCCCGCCGGGGAGGCCTGAGCCGGTGGTCCGGCTGGCAGGCCGCCGGCCTGTACTGGACCGACGGCGCCCGCCCCCTGCCCGCCGTCGAGCGCCTCGCCCGCGCCGAGACCGGCGCCAAGCCCGACGCCACCCTCCGGCGCACCATCGAGGCCTGCCTGGAAGCCGGCCTGATGATCGAGGACAACTCCCGGAACTTCCCCAGGCGCTGACGGGCCCGGTGCCATGCTTACGCGGCCGTTCGCGTAAGCATGCCTGCAAACAACGCAGGCATGCCACCGGCTATACCTTGTTGATGGCGTCCATAGTGCGCCGGGAAGATTGCGAAGCGGCCAGCCACGCGGCTGGCCGCTTCGCAGACCCGAGTCGGTGAGCACCGCATCAGGACACTTCGTCTTCCCTCGACAGGGGATGGTTGTGGAGTGGCTGGGAGGGCGGGCCTACACGCCGGCGAATCGCCGGGATTCAGCGGATCTTGCTCTCTGTTCCCGCCAGGAGGCGGGCGATGTTGGTCCGGTGTCTGGCGATGACGAGCGCGGCCATGGCGACGGCGAAGGCGAGCAGCGGCCAGAGGCGCGCGATCGGCCAGGGCGCGATGAGGCAGGCGGCCAGGAAGAGCAGCGGGAAGGCGGCGGCGGCGGTGATGGAGGCCAGGGAGACGTATCGGCCGGTCAGGACGACGGCGACCCAGACGCCCAGGGCGGCCAGGCCGGCGAAGGTGAAGTAGGGCCAGAAGCCCAGCAGCACGCCCAGGGACGTGGCGACGCCCTTGCCGCCGCGGAACCTCAGCCAGAAGGTGAACACGTGCCCGGCGATGGCGGCGAAGGCGACGGCGAGCCAGGCCGACTGCCGCCAGGCCGTCAGCTCGCCGGCACGCTTGAGGCACGTGCCGGCCAGCAGGACGGGCAGCAGGCCCTTGCCCACGTCCAGGACGAAGCAGAGCCAGCCCCACTTTCGCCCGACGACGCGCCCGACGTTGGTGGCGCCGACGTTCCCGCTGCCGCGGGTGCGGAGGTCGACGCCCTTGGCCCTGGCGATGAGGAAGCCGAAGGGAATCGCCCCGACGAGATACGCCGCCAGCGGCATCGCCGCGAACAGGATGAACGGGTTGTCGCTCATTGCTTTCCGACCAGCTCCTTCAGCCGGCGGGCATAGTAGCAGTAGTTCTCCCAGGAGACGTCATCGGGCACGCAGTGGTCGAGGTCGGGGACGTACCGCCCGGCGGCGACGGCGGGGCGGACCCGCTCCAGCTCGCGGTCGATCGCCCCGGGCCCGTCGGCGAGGGCGCGCTTGTCGATCCCGCCCATCATGCCCAGCGTGGGGTACTTCCTCCGCAGCGCGTTGACGTCGCAGCCGGCGGCCACCTCCATAGGGAAGAGGTAGTTCACGCCGGCGGCCATCATGGGCGGAATGATCCGGTCGGGGTTGCCGTCGGTGTCGACGGACAGAACGGGTATGTCCCGGGCGCGGGCGAAGGCCTTGATCCGCCGGTAGCACGGGCCCATGAATTCCTCCCAGTGCCTCGGCGAGATCAGCGGGCCCTGCCGGCCGCACATGTCCTCCCAGATGTGGATCACGTCCACCCGCACCTCGCGGCAGACCTTCTCGAAGACCGCCAGGTACAGCCCCGTCATGTGGTCCATGATCTCGTGGACCAGGTCGGGGTCGGTGTAGAAGGCCAGCAGGCACTCCTCGTCGCCCAGCAGCCACCGGACCGACCCGAAGATGCCCACGTCGGGGAAGTAGCCGATCTGGACGGGCGTGCCGGCCCTGGCGCACTCGTCGGCCCGCCGGCGCCAGTCGCCGGCCAGGCGGTCGGGGTGGTCCGGGTCAAGCCGCTCGTCGCGGTAGCTCTCCCAGTCGCCCCGGCCGCTGACGGGGAAGGCGATGAACTCCGACATCGACTCGCTGGCCTTGGGGTTCCGCCGCTTGATCCCCCACCCGTCCGTCCACGTGACGTAGTCGTCGTCCTCGTGGAGGATGCGCCGCTGGAACGGCGGGCAGGGCCCGAGGTTCACGGGCAGGACGGCCGGTGCGGCGTCGGCGCCGAAGGCGGCCTGGATGTGGTCCAAGTTCTTGTACTCGGCCGGCAGGCCCTCGGCCCGCCAGCGGGCCCAGGTCGTCTCCCAGGGGCCCCAGTAGAGCCAGAAGGGCGGGCGGTCCACCGGCTCGCCCAGCATGCAGGCGACGAAGCGTTCCCTGTCGTTCACGTCGGCACTGGCTCACTTTCTCACGGCGGCTGCGTACGCGTCGAGCAGCTCGTCCACGTGGCGGTCCAGGCTGGCGGCGCCCGCGACGCGCCGGCAGGCGGCGGCCATCTCCGCCCGCCGGCGGGGATCGGCCAGCCGGTCCATCGCCGCCGCCACCGCGGCGGTGTCCCGCGGCGACTCGACCACCGCGCCGGCGCCGCCGGCGAGCAGCTCGGCCGCCCCGTTGTACGTGGTGGTGATGGACGGTATGCCCCAGCGGAGGGCCTCGAGGACTACGCGGCTGCATGGGTCGTACCAGCTCAGCAGGACGACGCCGTCGGCCGCGGCGTACCACTGGAAAACCTCCTCGGTCGGGCCGATGAAGATCACCTCTTCGCCGACGCTCCGCATCCCCGCCACCTGCTGGTAGCTCTCGGGCATCTGGCGCCCCACCGCCACCAGCCGGGCCGGCCGACGCCGGCCGGTCGAATCGTACCACCGCGCGAAGGCCACGATGGCCTCGGCGACGCCCTTCAGCTCGAAGTTCGTCGCCACGGTCAGGAAGACCGTGGCCTCTTCGTCCACGCCCAGCTCCTCGCGCCGGGCGCGGCGCCACTCGGTGCGCCGGGGCAGGTCGCAGTCGGGCACGTCCACGGCGTTATAGACGACCCGGACGCCCTCGGTCCGCCCGTAGTACCACTGGAGCTCCGCCGCCACCATCCGGCTGCCGGGCAGGCACAGCACCCGCCGGTCGGCGACGACCTCCCGCTCGAGCCTGCCCATGCGGCGTCGGCGGAGGTTGAGCGGCTCGGCCGCCGCGGCCAGGGCCCGCCCGACGGGGTCGCGCCGGCGAAGGCAGGCCCCGCGCTGGCCGGGCACCGTCCCCCCGCGCGGTTGATAGACGTTCGCCCCGGGCACGGGCAGCATGGCGTGGACGATGTCGTATTGCCCGAGGCGCATCTGGCTCTGCACGTCGGCAACGAAGTTCTTCAGCCGGGACACGCGACCCAGCCCGCGCCGGCCCAGCGCCCGGACCTGCACCCCGCCGGCGGACCAGGAGGCCTGCTGGCAGAGGACGGTCACGTCGCCCCCCCGCCGCGCCAGCGCCTCGGCGATCTGGGCGGTGGACCGCTCTCGCCCGCCGCGGGCGATGTCCATTCGCTCGATGAGAAGGGCGATCTTCAGCTCGGCTTCTCCCTTCGGGCCTTCCGGCGGCGCATGCCGGCGACCTTTCGGTCGACCGCCTTCGCCCAGCTCCCGAGGCGCCCGCCGATGCGGGCAAGGTAGCCTTCCAGGAATACGCGCCAGTGCCGGTCCACCCACTGCGCGGGCATGGAGTATTTCAGCTCGGCCAGGTCCTTGACGCGCCAGCGGAATCGCCGCCACCGCGGCCTGAAGACGCGGGCGAGGTCGATCAGGTACAGCTTCGGCCCATCCTCGGCCTCCTCCAAAAAGATGTGCGAGGCATACAGGTCGCGGTGGACCAGCCCCGCCAAGTGCAGCCTCGCGACCAGGCCCACCAGCGCGTCGTTGAAGGCCTCGACGGCGGCGGTGCCGCCGCGGCGATCGAGGAAATCTCCGAAGCACCGCTCGAGGGCGTCGCCGGGGACGGCGGTGAGGACGATGTAGCTGCGCTGCGCCCCCCAGAAGTTGGTCCGCTCGCCGCAGGCGACAGCCCGCATGGTGGGCACGCCGGCGGCCCGGAGCAGGCGGATGTTCTCCAGCTCGCGCCGGGCCGGGCTCGGCCGGGCGCCGGGCACGGCGCAGCAGCACTTCAGCAGGCCGCCGTGCTCGTGCTCGTGGTGGTAGCGCTTCAGATACCACTCGACCGCCCCGCCCGTCTCGTCCGTCAGCCGCAGGCGGATACGCTCCCGCCGGCCCAGCCCGCCCTTGGAGAGCCTCTCCCCGCCGCTGTAGTCGAACGCCCCGCCCAGCGTGTCCAGGCCCTCGCGCTGAAGCAGGGCCCGCTCCTGGGGGTTGGTGGAAACCACGTCGCTCAAGGGGACCTCCCGGCATCCAGCAGCTCCCCGGCGGCCGAGGCCACCACCTCCGGAGGGATCTTCAGCATGCACTGGTGGTGCTCGGGCCCGGGCGGGAGGGGGCATCGCTTTTTCTGGCAGGGCGAGCAGGGGACGTCCACGCGGACGATCCGCTCCCTCTCGTAGTCGATGGTCGTCCGCCCCGGGTCGGTTGCGCCGAAGATCGTCACCACGCCCGCGCCCAACGCCGCGGCGAAGTGACGCGGGCCGGTGTCGTTGGTGATCACCACGTCCGCCCGCGCCACCAGCGCCTTCAGCAGGCCCAGGGTGTTGCCGATGCGGGCGAGGTTGACGAGGACCGGCTGGGTCATGGCGTCTTCGACGGCCCGGGCGATGAGCGCCTCGCCCGGGCCGGCGTTGATGACGATCTGCGCGCCGCGCTGGCGGATCAGCGCGTCGGCCGCCGCCGCGAAACGGCCCGCCGGGTACAGCTTCGACCGGCCAAACGACGCCCCGGGGCTCACCAGCACCAGCGGGCGCGACGGGTCACGCCCCGCCCCCGCCAGCAGGTCCTCGGCCGTCGCCGCGTCGGAACCCGCCACGGCCAGCTCCATCCGGCGGTCG
>CAZNSB010000070.1:5916-8225 GCA_964575155.1 uncultured Planctomycetaceae bacterium
GCTTGAGGTAGTAGTCCAACGCGGGCGTGACGGCGATCCGCCCGTCGGGTCCGCGCGGCGTCCGCACGCGCCCGGTCAGCAGCCAGCCCCGCCCGTCGCGGTCGTACCCGACCCGGCGCCTCGCCCCCCCCAGCCGGGCCGTCAGCGCGCTGCGGAAGCTGTTCGGGCCGAGCACCGCCAGGTCGAAGCCGCCCCGCCGGACGGCGCGGACGCCGGCGCGAAAACCGTCGGCGTCGATGACCCGATCCGTCCAGGGGTTGGGCGCGAGCGTCGCCGCCGGGCCGGCCCGGCCGAGAAGCGCCAGCACCGCCTCCGGGAACCGCGCGCGGATCGCCCGCAGCGCCGGCGTGAACATCACCGCGTCGCCGACCGGGTTGGGCAGGAACACGACAACCCGCTGGGGCGCGCCGTCCATGCCCGGCATTGTATAGCCAACGCGGAGGGCCGGGGTAGTCCCTGTCGACCGGGCACCGGCGCTCCAAGGCACGCGGGTGGGAGTTCTTTCGGGGGAAGCTGCCGCCGGGGCGGCGCGTTCGGGGGCCTACCCTCCCCGGGGGCCGGGCGGCAGGGCGAGGTCCGGCCAGAAGCGGAAGTACTCGGCGTCGGCGAGGCGGGCCTTCGTCTCGCCGACGATCAGGACCTTGAGCCCGGCCCGGTGGAAGGTCCTGGCGGCGGCGGCGCTCTGGGTGACGCCCCAGGCCAGCCCCCCCAGCCGGCGGCGGAGGGCGGAGACCGCATCGTCCTCGTCCCGGCGCTTCCACCAGGGCTTCAGGTTCCACCGCCGGCGCCTCTCCCAGAGCAGCACCGGCCCGTCGGGGTACCCGGCGTCCGTGAGCAGTTGGTGGGCCAGGGCGGGCTTGTGGGCCTTTCGCGCGGACACGTAGACGACCTGGGCGCGCCCGGCGAGGCGCTGGAGGGCGGCGGCTGCGACGCCCGCGCGCCCGCCACCGACCGGAAGCGAATCCATGTCCACGGCCAGGATGGGCTCTGCCGGCGAGAGCACGAAGACCTCGGCGTGCCCGGAGACGGTGTCGCCGAACCGGTCCTGATGGTGGATCTGCACCTGGTAGCGTCCGGGCCGATCCGGAAGCTGCACGGCGACTGAGGTGTACCCGGCCTTGTCGGTGCGGGCGCATCGCAGCGGCCCGCCGGGGAGGGCGAAGGTGATGGCGGCGCCGGCCTCCGGGGGCGCGTGGAACCAGAACTCGCGTCGCTGGAGGCGGACGACGACGGGGGCGGGCTTTCCCGGCAGGGCCGCCACGTCCGGGGCGATCAGGATGTACTCGCCGCTGCAACCTGCGATCACGGCCAGCAGCGGCGCAACGCAAAACCGTCGTAGGGCCACGGGCGATTTCCTCGATTGCTGAGGAGGACTACCCCGGCGGCGCCGGTTTGTCAAGGCTGGCCCCCGGCCGGGGGAAATGATAGTATCTGAGATCCGCGGTGGCGCCGCCAGCGCGGCGGCATCGTGCACGCAGCCTTGACGCGGAGGCCATGGAATGGACACCGACGGCAGAGACGAACTGTACGGCGAGGACCCTTGGCGAATCTTCCGCATCATGAGCGAGTTCGTGGACGGCTTCGAGATCATGAGCACGGTGGGTCCGGCGGTGAGCGTTTTCGGCTCGTCGCGGACCCCCCCCGAGAGCCGCTACTACAGGATGGCGCGGAAGCTCGGCGGGATCCTGGCCAGGCGGGGCTTCGCCGTCATCACCGGCGGCGGGCCGGGCGTCATGGAAGCCGCCAATCGCGGCGCCGACGACGCCGGCGGAAAGAGCGTCGGCCTGAACATCGCCCTGCCCCACGAGCAGGTCGCCAACCCGTACGCGAACATCCGGGTGGACTTCCACTACTTCTTCGCCCGGAAGGTGATGTTCATCAAGTACGCCTGCGCTTTCGTGTGCTTTCCTGGCGGGTTCGGGACGATGGATGAGTTCTTCGAGTCGATGACGCTCATCCAGACCCACAAGGCCGAACGGTTCCCCGTGATCCTGATCGGCAAGGCGTTCTGGGGCAAGCTGATCGGTTGGATGGACAACGTCATGCTCCGCCGCCACAAGAATATCTCGCCGGTCGACATGGACCGGTTCTACACGACCGACAGCCCAACCGAGTACGAGATCTACATATACGAGGAGTTCAACGGTAGCGCCTTCTCCGACCTTAAGGCCACCAAGACCGGGAGCGTCTCCCACCCGGGCTGGTACACGGTCGAACTCGACACGGCAGTCGATCTTCAGGAAGGGGACGGCTTCGGGGTCGTCATCAAGTTCACGAATGACGACTACAACTGGCCGATCCCGCTGGAG
>CAZNSB010000070.1:8235-13341 GCA_964575155.1 uncultured Planctomycetaceae bacterium
CGGCGGAGGTAGGTTGTCTGCTAAACGCCCAGGCAGTCAAATATCCGGGGCGGCGCCGCCCGGGAAGCAAGACACCACGAATTGCACGAATTCATTCGAATTACACGAATGAACAGATCGTTACAGAAAAAAACGAATCCGCGTAATTCGCCGTAATTCGTAAAATTCGTGTTCTCTGCCGTCAGGATGCCAGCAAAGGACAAGCCCATGGGCATGACCCTTACCGAGAAGATCCTCGCCCGCCACGCCGGCGGGGGTACCGTCGCCGCCGGCCAGAACGTCTGGGCCGACGTGGACGTGCTCCTGACGCACGACGTTTGCGGCCCGGGGACCATCGGCGTGTTCGAGGAGCACTTCGGGAAGGGCGCGAAGGTCTTCGACCCGGAGAAGATCGTCATCATTCCCGACCACTACATCTTCACCGCCGACGCCAGGTGCCACCGGAACGTCGAGATCCTGCGCGAGTTCGCAGCCCGGCAGGGGATCGTGCACTACTACGACCCGGACTTCCTGAAAGGCGAAGGCATGCCGCCGGCCTATGAGGACCCCTCGGCCACGAGCTACCGGGGCGTCTGCCACGTGGCCCTCCCCCAGGCCGGGCACGCCAGATGCGGCGAGCTGCTGCTGGGCACCGACAGCCACTCCTGCACCCACGGGGCGTTCGGGGAGTTCGCCTCCGGGATCGGCAACACCGAGGCCGCCTTCGTCATGGGCACGGGCAGGCTGTGGCTGAAGGTGCCCCCGACGCGGCGGTTCGTCTTCCACGGCGAGATGCCGCCCTGGCTGATGGCCAAGGACCTGATCCTGCACGTGATCGGCGAGATCGGCACCGACGGGGCAACGTACCTGGCCATGGAGTTCGCCGGCGAGGCGCTGGCGGCGTTGAACATGGACGAGCGGATGACGGTGACGAACATGGCGGTTGAGGCCGGCGCCAAGAACGGCATCATCGCCCCCGACGCCGTCACCGAGGGCTACGTCCGCGCCCGGACGGACCGCCCCTTCGAGGTCGTCCTCGGCGACGCCGACGCGGAGTTCGCGGACGTCATGGAGCTCGACGTCGCGGACATCGCCCCCACCGTGGCCAGCCCGCACTCGCCCGGGAACCGCGCCGCCGCCGCCGACCTCGCCGACGTGAAGATCGACCGCGCCTACATCGGCTCCTGCACCGGCGGGAAGACGACCGACCTGCTCGCCGCGGCCATGGTGCTGGCCGGGGAGGAGGTCCGGGCCGAGACCTTCGTCGTCCCCGCCACCACCGCCGTGGACGCCGAGCTCGACCGCCGCAAGGTCGGGGGAAAGACGCTCCGGGAGGTCTTCGCCGCCGCCGGGTGCCGCGTGGCCCCGGCCAGTTGCGCCGCCTGCCTGGGCGGCCCGGCGGACACCTTCGGCCGGGCCAATGAGCCCATCACCGTCGTCTCGACCACCAACCGCAACTTCCCCGGGCGGATGGGCCACAAGCAGGCGCGGATCTATCTGGCGAGCCCGCTGACGGCCGCCGCCTCGGCGGTGACGGGGCGGATCACCGACCCGCGAGATCACTTCGGGGCCCACCGCCCCGTCGGGCTGGCGGGACCGGAGGCATGACGCACCATAGGGAGACCTCCCATGGCAAGGCTCCTGAAGAGACGGCTGGCGACGCTAAGGCGTCCGCCGGGCACGCTCGTCCACGTCGGCGAGAGCAGGACGGAGACGCCCAGGATCACGCTCATGGACTACGACGAGGAGAAGTTCAACGAGAAGGAGCTGGCCAAGGTCGAGGGGTGCTTCCCCTGCCGCGACTCGGCCACCGTGAGCTGGATTAACGTCGACGGCGTCCACGACGTGCAGATCATCGAGGAGGCCGGCCAGCACTTCGGAATCCATCCGCTCGTGCAGGCGAGCATCGTGGACACGTCCCAGCGGCCGAAGCTGGAGGCCTTCGACGAGTACCTCTTCCTGGTCCTGAAGATGCTCGTGTACGACGAGGCCGGCGGCGGGACGAGCACGGAGCAGGTGAGCCTGATCCTGGGCCCGCGCTGGGTGATCTCCTTCCAGGAACGCCCCGGCGACGTCTTCCACGAGGTCCGGGAGAGGATCCGCGGGAAGACGGGGCGCATCCGCCAGATGGGGTCCGACTACCTGGTGTACGCCCTGATCGACGCCATCGTGGACCATTACTTCGTGATCCTGGAGAACCTCGGAGAGAAGGTGGAGTCGCTGGACGACGCGCTGATATCCCGCCCGACGCCGGGGTCCCTCCAGGAGATCAAGGCCCTGAAGCGCGAGATGATCGTGCTGCGGAAGTCGGTCTGGCCGCTGCGGGAAGCAATCAGCGGGCTTGAGCGGTCGGAGTCCCCGCTGGTCCACAAGCCGGTGCGGGTGTACTTCCGCCACGTGTACGACCACACCATCCAGGTCATGGACGCGGTGGAGAGCTTCCGCGACATGCTCAGCGGGATGCTGGACATCTACCTCTCCAGCATCAGCAACCGGATGAACGAGGTGATGAAGGTGCTGACGATCATCGCGACCATCTTCATGCCGCTGGCCTTCGTCGCAGGCGTCTACGGGATGAACTTCAAGGCCATGCCCGAGCTGGGATGGCGGTACGGGTACGTCGCGGCACTGGGGGTGATGGCGGCGATCGCCGGCGCCATGCTCGTGTACTTCCGGCGCCGGCGGTGGATCTGACCCGGGCGCCCGGGCTCGCCACAGCACTTCACGAAGCCCTGCACAGGATTACACGGGTCGGGTGCCACGGCTGCGCAGTATGCAAGCGCACAACTCACTTGGCGATCGACACGGCTGCACACAACGCAGCCGTGGCACCCGACTCGAGGTCTTATCGTCAGGTGTTCTAGAAGTGGTCGATGGCTCCGAGCATGGGCCACTGCTGCGGGAAGAGGGCCTCGGCGAGGTCGGCGGCGCCGCCGCGGCAGCGGATGTCGGACTGTTCGGCCAGCAGAGACGGGCCTTCCGAGCCGATCACCAGCCTGGCGACCGCCGGCCCGGCGCGGATGAGGTTGGGCGTCTTGACGGCGCCGGGGGCCACGGCGACCCGGCCGGCGGATATCCTCAGCGAGACCTTTTCCCCGGCTCCCTGGACGGTCAGCGCGCCCTTGTACTTCCTCAGCCCGGCCGACCGCAGCCGGGCGGTCAGCTCGCCGGCCATGGCCGACAGGCAGCTCCGCAGGTCCACGACGAGGGCCATGGGCCCGCCGCTGCGGAGGTGGACCAGCTCCACCGCGCAGTTGCCCCTCCTCAGCTCGGTGCACAGCGGGTGGCTGTAGGAGATGCCGTGGGTGCGAATGCGTTTTCGCCCCGCCCTGAGGGCGATCCGCCGGATGGCCGAAAGCAGTTGCCGCACGCCGCAGGGCGCGGCGAGCCCGCCGACCTCCTGAACGGCCAGCTCTTCGCCGGAGCCCTGCGTCACGAGGTAGCCCCGGACCTTTCCGCGGGCATCGTTCAGCGTCCTGCACTCGCTGCCGAGCCACAGCCCGCCTGAGCCGGTGTAGATCGGCCGCTCCGCCGTGCCCGTGCGGGTGGCGTTGTCGCGGTTGTAGATCCTCATCACGGGCCCCCGGCCGCAGAGGACCTCCGTCAGCGGCACCTTGCGGAGCGAGAACCTGAGCTTTTCGTGGGGCAGGGCCGCCACGTCGGCCTTCAGGGAGGTCACGGGCCAGGCGGGGACGTAGCCGAAACGGTCGTAGAAGTCCCGCCGGCCGAAGAGGACCGAGAAATCGTACCCGGCCCGGCGCATGGCGTCGACGACGGCCCGGCAGAGCTTCGAGGCGTAGCGCCGGTTCCGGTAATCGGCGTGGGTGGCGACGGCGCCGATCCCGCCCGTCCGAAGCCGCCCGCACCCCACACGCATCCGATACTCCCATACCCCCACGTGGGCGACAATCCGCCCGCCGGCCTCGACCACCCGCGAGACGCCCCAGTCGTAGCTGGACCCGGCAAAATAGGCGTCGCGGCAAAAACGGAGGAACCCGAAGTACCCGTCGGTGGAAAACACCTTGGCGACCACGTCGTACAGCTCCTCGGCGCGCTCCGGCGACGGCGGGGCGATCCTGATCATCACGGGCTCCTGGATACCACGAATTGCACGAATTATAAGGGGCGTCTCCGGCCGATGAAATAGGCGCACCCGGCGGTACGGATCGCCGTGTGAAGGGAAAGGACCTGCCATGGCCGCTCCGGAGAGGCTGGCGCTGATCGTCGGCGGCGTGGAACCGGCGGGTGAGAGCATCGCCAAGGAGCTCGTCCGCCGCAACTGGTCGGTGGCCCTCCAGGGGCCGCCCGGAGACCCCCTGGCCGCCGCCGCGGATCGGCTCAACGCCCTGGCCGAATGGACCGACCAGGTCGCCGCCTTCCCCGCCGAGCTGACCGTCGGAAACGACCGCGAGCAACTCGTCGAGTTCGTCCTGGAGGAGTTCCACCGGATCGACCTGCTCGTCAGCGCCCCCGCCGGGCCCACCGTCCAGCAGGACCTCCTCGGACTCATCCAGGAAAACTACGAGCACGTCCAGGCGGCGTACGTGACCGCCCCCCTGTTCCTCGCCCAACTGGTCGCCAACGAAATGGTCCGCCTGACCGAGGCCGGGGCCATCGAGGCCGCCAAGATCGTCTTCCTCAACTCCATCGGCGCCTACACCACCTTCCCCGACCGCCCCGCCCACTGCCTGGCCAGCGCGGCGACGGGCATGCTGACCCGGCTGTTCGCCGACGCCCTGAGCGAGCACGGCATCAACGTGTATGAGATCCGCGCGGGGCTGATCTCCGCCCGGGGCGAAGACGAGATTCACGCCCGCTACGGCCGGCTGATCGAGGAGGGGCTCACGCCCATCCGCCGCTGGGGCCGGGGCCAGGACGTCGCACTGGCCGTCGCCGCCCTGGCCGAGAACCTCCTGCCCTACTCCACCGGGGAGGTCCTCAACGTGGACGGGGGGTTCCACCTGAGAAGGCTGTGACGCCCCGGAAGACCCCCCGCCGAGAATCCCGCGGATGGCCATCCGTGGGCTTCAATCCTCTGCAACGTCCAGGATCGCTTCGTCGTTGCGCGGGACCAGCCGACGCCCCGGCTCCAGGAGCACGACATCATCGTCCCAGTGGCCGAAGAAC
>CAZNSB010000070.1:13351-14319 GCA_964575155.1 uncultured Planctomycetaceae bacterium
GGTCGATGGTCGAAGTTCCATCCGCGCCGGTCGGCCTCGGCCTGGGCGGCGGCGACGAAAGGGCGTTCGTCGCAGACCCCCATCTCGATGTAGCAGAGGTTGTCGTAGTTGACCGTCCAGCTTCCCATGGTCCGGGCGATGAACTCGGCGTTCTCCCGGCCGTACTTGGCAACCAGCTCGTCGTGGCTGGGGTTCAGCCCCAGTTGCGTCATCACCGCGTCGGGATCGCTCTCGCCGGCCGATTGACGCTCCTCCCAGCCGGTCGTCCGGTAGTACGTCCCCGGACGGGCGTCGAAGTACTCGCGGTACGCCCGCCGGCTTCCGAAGAAGAAGGTGATGCAGTCGTGTGCCCGGGGAACGACGACCGGGACGCTGCGGGCGGTGAGCCCGACCACGCCGTCGCTGCACCGGGCGTAGCCCAGCAGGATCGCGTCGTAGCCATCGGCGACCTGGTCGACGGCCGACTGGACCGAGGCCAGCATCTGCGCCGTTTCCAGGTCGTGGAGCCCCTTGCGGAGGAACTGGAGGTCCACGATGTGCGGGCTGCGCGCCGCCAGCACGCACGCCTCGCGGTAGATGATCTCGCAGCCGATGAACTTCAGCCTCTTCTTCGCGGGCCCGGACATACAAAGGCAATTCTACCAGCCCGTGAGCGGAAATGGACCGGGGTTTCCCGACTCGCCGCAGGCGGCCGGCGCCTCACTGCCTCACGTACACCACCTGGTGGTACGGGGCCTCGGCCAGGTCGAGGATGAGGTGCTTCCCGTCGGGCAGCAGCCGGAGCCACCCGGTCAGCTTCCCGGAGGCGTCCCCCAGCTCCGCCGGGTAGGCCCCGTCGTTGCCGCGTCCGGCCCGGCCCTTGAGCGGGGTGGGTTTCAGCTCGATCTTGAAGTGGTCGTCCTCGGCCCGGATGACCATCCGGTGCTCGGGGGCGGAGCGCAACTGGTCCATGAGGCGGTCCTCAAAGG
>CAZNSB010000071.1:0-14241 GCA_964575155.1 uncultured Planctomycetaceae bacterium
GCTGGTGACGATCCTCGCGCTGGTGGTGGGGCGGGCGGTGGCGCTGGCCAAGGACGCGGGGTGCAAGTCGAATCTCCGGCAGCTCTGGGAGGTCCTGCACGCCGGCGGGGCGGGCTGTCCGGTCGTCCTGCCGACTTCGAGGAGCTGGCTGTCGAGGGTTTACGACCTGGGGGCGGGAGGCGTGACGCTCTGCAAGGAGGACACCACCCCGCGCAGCGGCACGTTCGTCCTGGGGGACATCTGGCTGGAGCAGTGGCCGAGCGGGCACGGCGACGACAGCAACCTGGCCGAGATCATCTACAACGGAAAGTGTCACGGGGACCCCGGATACAACCAGGTGACGCTGCGGGAGCTGGAGCCGGGGCAGCTTTACGAGATCTACTACTCGAATCCTCCGGACTATTCCCGGCTTCAGGCGCACTCGCACATGCGGCTGACCGTGGCCCCCGACCACTTCCGCATCGAGTCGATCGTCGTCAACAACCACCCGCTGGGGTGCATGAGCAGCGTGAAGGTCTGGCGGGGCCCTCCGCGGGTCGCGGGCTCGGAGGAGCTGCTGCAATTGACGGGCAGGCTTGCGACCGGGGGGTTCTTGAACGCGGTGGACCCGCGTTCGCCGGTGATCCTGCAAGGCTTCCCGGGCAGCTACGCGTTCAACGCCGAGGTCCCGGTGACGGGGGGCCGGCCGGGGCAGGTCCTCCTGCTGGAGTACACGAAGACGGAGGCGGAGCTGGACCACGACCGGGCCGACTGGCAGCACGTGACCGACGGGCAGATCGAGTACACCTACCTTGCCCCGCGGCACCTGGGCAAGCTGAACGCCGTTCTGGTGGACGGGTCGGTGGGCGGGTACTGGCCGGAGGAGCTGCACTTTGACAAGCCGATCTGGCAGCCCTGACGGCGGCCGCGGGGGGGCGCGCGCGTGAGGCGAGTGGTTTCGGCGAACGTTCGTCGGCGGGCGTTTTGGCTGGCCGCCGCGGCCGTGCTGGCGGCGGCCGCCGCGGGCATGGGGTTCCTGCTGCGCGTGCGGGTCGTGGGGGACACCCCGGCCGAGCGGATCGAGTGCATCCGGCGTCTGGCGCGGGACCGCCCGATGGGGGCGGCCGGGGCGATTGCCGCCGCCGCTGCGGACGACAGCCCGGCGGTTCGCGCGGCGGCCGTGACCGCCCTGGGCCGGCTCGGGGCCGCGCGGGCCCGGGCGGCCGTCGAGGAGCGCCTCGCGGACGGCGACGTGGAGGTCCGCATCGCCGCGGCGCGGGCGCTGACGGCCTACGGCGACGCGGCCGCGGCGGGGAGCCTGGCCCGACTGGCGGGGGAGGATGAGTCTGCGAAGGTTCGCGAGGAGGCGATCGGGGCCCTCGGCGACGTGGCGGCGCCGGAGGCGATCGTCGCCCTCGTCGAGATCATGGAGGGCGACCATCACCCGGCCCTTCGCACGCGCGCCGCCCTGGCGCTCCTGACCCGGCTCCGCATCAGCCGGCAGGAGACGGACCCCGCCTCGGCCGGCTGGATGCTCACCGTCGAGCGGATCAAGCTCCGCAAGCAGGTCAAGGACGCCTTCGGCGCCGCCGGGAGGGACCTGGAGTCGCACCCGGAGCGGCTGCCGGAGTACGACCTCCTCCGCGGCCGCCGCCAGGACGATTGACCCCCGCTTCATCGAATTGGGTCCGGGGGGACAGATGCCATGACTCTATCTCGTCTTCTTCGGTCCGGGCGTTGCGCCGGGTTTGCGTAGGGAACCCCCCTTTTCTTTCTCACCCGACAGGGACGCTTTTCCGTCGCGCAGGTGGTCGGCCTGCTCCACGTCGCCCGGGCCCGCCCCGGCATCGCCCTCGTCCTTCACGGCGAATGCCATCAACTCGTCGCCGTGACGAACGTACAGGCGCCCGCCGCAGATCACGGGGTGTGCCCAGTGCTCGCCCGTGCCCTGCGTGATGCGGAAGGAGCTGACCAGCTCGAAACGCTTCGGGTTGGCCCGGACAAGGGCAACGACGCCGTTCTCGCCGTAGCAGTAGAGCATTCCCCCGGCCGCGGCCACGGAGCCTTTCCCGAGACCCTTCTCCTCGTAGCAGAGCTTTCCGGTGGCCCACTCCAGGCATACCCACGTCCTGCGCCTGTGCGTGGACCCGTACAGGTGCCCGTTTCGCAGGACGACGCCCCCGTAATGCGTATCGAGGCGCGGGTTGGCCCACAGGACCGTCGCCTGTCGAGCGCTCGCGGACAGCTTCAGCATCACGCCGCCCCTGCCGAACCCGCTCGTAGCGAACAGGTGCCCGTCGTGGTAGATCGGCGTGACGTGGTGCCCGCCGTAGCGGTTGCGGTAGGGGTGGCGCCACAGCAGCTTCCCCGTCGCCGCCTCGATGCCCACGATCGCCCTGCCGGTCATGGTGACCACCAGGCGGGCCCGCCCGTGCTCCACGAGCAGGGGGGCACAGTAGCCGTACTCGTCGCTGAGGGCCTTGCTCGTCCAGACCGTCTTGCCCGTGCGCTTGTCGAGGGCGACGACGGAGGCCTCCGGAGCCCCCGGCGAGCAGATGACCCGATCGCCGTCGACCAGCACCGACTCGGTGAAGCCGAACCCCAGCAGTCGTCCGCCGAATCGCTCCAGCAGATCGACCGACCACTGCCGCTCTCCCCTGCCGGCGCCGAACGCAGTCAGTCGGGCCAGGCCGCTCATCACGTACACCCTCTTTCCCTCGACGGTGGGAGGATGGCGGGCGCCGGCGTGGTTCCGCGTCCATTCCCGGCCGTATGACTTCTTCCACAGGATCCGGCCGCTCAGGTCCAGCGCGAAGAGGAAGCCCTCCTTCCCCGCCTTCCCGGTGACGTAGATGCGCTTCTCGGCGATGACGGGGCTGCCCCAGCCGGCGCCGAGGCCGCCGGTCGCCCACAAGAGCCTCGGGCCGGAGGCGGGCCAGCGGTTGAGCAGCCCGGTCTCGGCCGAAACCCCATCGCGCCGATGCCCGCGCCACTGAGGCCAGTCATCCGCTTCGCCGGCTCCCCCGGCCGCCGCCCGCAGCAGGGCCAAGGCCAGCACCGCCTTGACCAACGCAACCCAGGCGCTTTGACGAGCAGGCATGCTCTCCATATACCCCGGACAACACGCGGCGCCAAGCCGGCGCTGTGTGCCAGCGCCGGGGCGGGGGCGGTCAGACCCTAGTCAATCTTAACCCTGCGAGTTCGGGTGCCATGGCGGCCGTCGTCTGCCGCCATGTTGAACCGCATGGCGGGAAACAGCGCCCGCCATCGCACCGAGCATGGCGGGAAATCCCGACGTACGTCGGGACCCGCCATGGCACCCACAGAATCGACTGTGAAGGACTACTAGGCTTTCCGCACTTGCGCCCCCGGCTGTCGCCCCCTGCATATCTTGATGTCCCGGCCGGGTTCGTTTGGCGGCGGACCGGAGGCACTCCGCGGCCCTTTGGGCCGCGGCCAGTGGCCTCTGCCAGCCCTTCGGGCCTGGCGGGATCGGTCACTTTGAGTTCTTTCCTCTTTCTTCTTTTGCCTCGGACCTTGCCCCTGACGCCGCTTCATGAATAATGCCTACGAATGCGTCGAGGGCAAGAAGGACCACGGAGAGAGCAACAGGATGGCAACCAGGAAACGAGTGCGGGAGCGCTTTGAACGGGATTGGCGTTTCTTCAGGGGCAACATCAAGGGCGCCCACAAGGTCGCCTTCCGGGACGCCAGGTGGCGACGAGTCAACCTGCCACACGACTGGAGCATCGAAGGCCCCTTCGATCGGAAGGACCCCGGCGGGCCGTCCGGGGGTTATCTGCCCGGCGGAATCGCCTGGTATCGAAAGACCTTCACGCTGCCCGCAGAGTATGCCGGCAAACGCATCGTCGTCGAGTTCGACGGCGTGTACATGAACGCGACGGTCTGGCTCAACGGCGTCAAGCTCGGCACGCACGCCTATGGCTATACCGGTTTTGCCTTCGACCTGACGCGGCATCTCCGCTTCGGCAAGCGGAACGTGCTTGCTGTGCGCGTGGACGACTCCAAGAGGCCGAACACCCGCTGGTACTCGGGAGCCGGCATCTATCGCCACGTCTGGCTCACGGCGACGGACGCGATCCACGTGGCCCGCTGGGGCACGGCGGTCTCCACGGTCAGGGCCACCAGGGCAGCGGCCGAAATCGCCATCCGGACCTGCGTGGAGAACGGAAGCCGCGAGGCCGCCAGGGTCGCCCTCACCACGCGCATCCTGGGCCCCGACGGCCGGACGGCGGGCGTGGCCGAAGACGCCAGGACCCTTCGCGCCGGTGCGCAGGGGACGTTCACGCAGGACCTGCGGGTGAAGCGGCCGGACTTGTGGGACGTGGACTCTCCCGCCCTGTATCAGGCGATCACGACCGTCAAGGTCGACGGCGCGCTCAAGGATGACTACGTCACCCCGTTTGGAATCCGCACGTGCCGCTTTGATCCCGCCCGAGGCTTCCTCCTGAACAACCGGCGCCTCAAGCTCAAGGGGGTGAACCTGCATCACGACAACGGCTGCCTGGGCTCGGTGGTGTATGATCGAGCCGAGGAGCGGCGCGTCGAGTTGATGAAATCCATCGGCGCCAACGCCATTCGCACCAGCCACAACCCGCCGTCGCCGGAGTTCCTCGATGCCTGCGATCGCCTGGGCATGGTGGTCCTGGACGAGGCCTTCGACGAGTGGGAGGAAGGCAAGCTCAAGCACGGCTACAAGGACCACTTCCACGCCTCCTGGCGGGACGACCTTACCCGCATGGTCCGGCGCGACCGCAACCATCCGTGCGTGGCGCTGTGGAGCATCGGCAACGAGGTCGTGGAACAGGGCAAGGCCAGAGGCGCCGCCATCGCCGGGATGCTGGCGCGTTTCGTCCGCAAGCTCGATCCGACCCGCCCCGTGGCCTACTGCGCCCATCCGGGGAAGTGGACCTCCGCCCTGTGGGAAGCCGTGGACGTCTGCGGCTTCAACTACCGGGACGATCTCTATGCCTCGGCCCGCAAGGAGTATCCCGGGCGCTGCATCGTGGGATCGGAGACGTTTCCCCTCCGCGCGTTCCAGACATGGAGCCGGGCCATGGAGAACCCCCACGTCATCGGCGAGTTCATCTGGACCGGCATGGACTACATCGGCGAGTCGGGCATCGGCCACGCCAGCGCGGCCTACGCGGGCTATCCGGTGAACACGGCGTGCTGCGGCGAAGTGGACATCTGCGGCTTCAAGAAGACGCGTTCCTACTATCGGGACATCCTCTGGGACAACGGCACGGAGCTTCACATTGCCGTGCGCCGGCGCCTTGCGGATGGGGAGGCCTACAAGATCAGCCCCTGGGGCTGGCCGACAGCAAAGAACAGTTGGACCTGGCCTGACGCGGAGGGCAGGCCGCCGTCTCGCGGCGGCCTGGAGGTCCAGGTGGACGTGTACTCTGCCTGCGACGAGGTGGAGCTGCGCCTGAACGGCAGGACCGTCGGCCGCAACACGACGTCCAAGGCTTCGCGCCACCTGGCCACCTGGATCCTGCCGTACGAGCCGGGCACACTCGATGCCATCGGCTATCGCAGGGGCCGGAAGGCGGCCGTCCAGACGCTGCGCACGGCCACTGCGCCGGCGAAGCTTCGGCTGGTGCCTGACCGCAGGCGGATCGCGGCGGACGGCTATGACCTGTCCTTTGTGACCGTGGAAGTGCTGGACGGGACGGGCATGCCGCACCCCAACGCCGAGAACCTGGTCCGCTTTTCGGTCAGCGGTCCGGGCGAGATCGCAGGTGTGGGCAACGGCGATCAGAAGAGCGAGGAGCCGTTCCAGGCCAGGCAGCGCAAGGCCTTCAACGGTCGCTGTCTGGTCGTCATCCGCTCGACGGGCAAGCCCGGCAGGATCGCGCTGGCGGCGAGGTCCAAGGGCCTGGCCGGAGCCCAGACGCGAATTGCCGCGCATATCTGAAGTGCGCGGCGAGCGATTACTTCACCGTTACAGGCAAAGACCCGATCGCCGGGGCGTCGCCCCGGCCTGCCGGGTTCCAAACGCCTACCCCATCTCTTGTCCCGAGGCCCAGTAGGCGCCTGAACGGTTACGCCTTGAGAACGTGGCGATTCGCAAACAGCGCGTCTCGCCACGCCACCCGCCCGTTCTCCGCTTGCCCGAGACCATGATGGCTG
Organism: uncultured Planctomycetaceae bacterium; assembly: GCA_964575155.1. Taxonomy (GTDB): domain Bacteria; phylum Planctomycetota; class Phycisphaerae; order SM23-33; family SM23-33; genus CAZNSB01. The sequence goes on from CAZNSB010000071.1 coordinate 6,136, forward strand.
GCGGTAGGGGCGGGCCAACCGGCCCGCGGAACCTTGGCAGAAGCCACCAGCAGCCAGCCACCAGCCACCAGGCACTGGGCACGAGGCACGAGGCAATAGCCAGGGGCCGCGGAGGGGGCACCATCCTTGACTCTTGACGGCGGGGACGAGGTCGCGTAGCCTTGCGTCCATGTCAAGGATCGCCAGGGTCATCGTGCCCGTTCCTGTTGCGCCCTTTGTTGCCCCAACGAAACCCAAGCCGAGGAACAATGACCAAAGGCCCCACAAATAGGACACCGTGCGGGTTGTGTACAGCCCAAGGCGGAAACAGACGAGTTAGCTATGATGTCCCCCCAACCCGCAATAATAGGAACAAACCTGGACGTGAAGCGTCCAAAGCGGTAGATATTGCGGCGGCACTAATGAGAATGATTGCCGAACCACTGCTTTGGGAGAACCAAACATGAGAGCCTATTTCCCGCTGTTCATTTTTGCATTGGTGTGCATCTGTGGGTGCGCGAATCAGTCGGAGCCCTCGATTCCGATCAAACCAGCGGCTAGTCCTATTTTGATTGATGCATCTCCTAAGGAGCAATCTTGGCAAGGTGCACACGGCGTCTCGATTAGTGACAAACGTGGAACATACGGTTACGTTGATTACCTGTGGGACGAGCGATACTTGTACTTGCGCGTTAAATGCCCTTTGGGGAAAGTACTTCCAAAGACTATAAGGCTGCGGTTGAAGTTCACTCATCGCGATGATCTGGCTCCTTATGAGATCATCGTCACTTGGGATGGGAAATGTCTGAATCCGAACCTCAGTACGCTTCCATTGCCCGAGTTGCCTTCGGAAGATGTAGCATGCAAGGCTACTTCGAATCACAAGAATTGGGAAGCCGAGATCAGAGTATCTCTTATGGCTATCAACGCCATCGGAAACAAAGTAAGGTTGACAGCAGCCATTAGCGGTAGGCGCAAAGTTGTCACTAAGAGGAAGCCGCCGGTATTTGCCGGAACAATCACAAGATTGATGCATTTCGTTTATCCCTAAAACCGGGCATCGAACGCCGACCGTTTATACGCTTCCTTGCCAGGGGATCAGGAGAAACCGGGACGGTTATATTTTTCGGGAGAAACCGGGACGGTTATATTTTTCGTGCCTCTTTTCGCGCCATTGGGAGAAACCGGGGAGAAACCGGGACGGTTATATTTTTCGTGCCTCTTTTCGCGCCATTTGCCCGGGCAGTAACCGAAGTTCGAAGTTCCGAAGTTCCGGAAGTTCCGAGGACATGGTATGTAATTCGTGACGGGGCACGGCGGTTGGCGGTTGCGGATCGGAGAGAATTTGGCCTGTCGGGAGGGGCGGAGGGTGCGGGAGCTGGCTTGGCGGGTTGGCGTGGAGATGGCTGCCATGTGATGGGTGGCGTGGCGAGGCCCGACGGAGTCGGGAATCGCCACGGGGAGGGCAGAAAACCTTGAGGACGTGGCGATCGGCAAACAGGGCGCCTGGCCACGCCACCCGGGCCGTGCCTGTTTGACCCGGTGTTCGCACGGCTGCGAACAACGCAGCCGTGGCACCCGCTGCTGGTGCCACGGCCAAGCGAAGCTTGGCCGTGAAGGTCGCCGTGACGGCACGGCCAAACAAGTTTGGCCGTGGCACGCGGCTTCACTTTGCGGGCCTGGGGGGCGCGGGGAGGCTTTTCAGCACGAGGGAGACGGGCTTGTCCCCGATGGTGACCTTTTGCTGCTGCGGCTTGCCGCCGGGGAAGCGGTACTTCAGCAGGTACGTTCCGACGTCCTCGGCCCCGATGAGTGTGGGCGCTGCCGCGGGTCGGATGAGGAACGCGCCCAGGCAGCGCTTCTGCCGCCAGGCGGTCACGGTCACCGGGCCGGCCGACGTGGACTTCGGGTCGATGCGGACCTTGATCCCCAGCCCGTCGCCGCCGAGGTCGTTGTAGGCGCACCAGATCTGCCCGTTGGGCCGGATGAGGACGAAGTCCTCGGCCGCGTCGTCGTTGAAGTCGGCGAAGAGGCCCGCTTCCTGGGCGGGCTCGTCGCCCCAGATGTCTTCGAGGCCCATTTCCAGGTCGGGCGCCTCGCCGAAGCTGCGGAAGCCCCGGTTGAAGTACAGCAGGGCCATGCCGGCGGAGTAGGTGATGAAGACGTCTTGGCGGGCGTCGTTGTTGAAGTCGCAGACGCCGCACCCGGAGGCGAAGGGCTGGCCCTTGTAGGCGATCTCTCCGGCGACGCCGAGGGTCTCGGCGAAGGTCCCGTTGCGGAGGTTGTGGAAGACGCCGATTCCCTCGGCGCCGGCGGCGAGGACGTCGAGATGCCCATCGCCGTCGAAGTCGCCTGCCGACGCGACCCCGCCGCCGGCGGTGCAGTGGACGCCGCAGGGCTTGCCGGGGGCGAACCCCCCGCCGGCCTTGGCGAGGAACAGCAGCCCGTCGGCCTCGAAGGGCTGGATGATGTCGGGGAGGGAGTCGTTGTTGAAGTCGGCCACCAGGCAGCCTTGGGGGGCGCCCCACTTCTTGTCGGGCATTTTGGAGACGGGCGGGCGGTCGGCCTGGAAGGAGTTCCGCCCGGCGGGCGTCAGGACGAGCGGCGGGACGGTCCCGCTGACGAGAAGCGCGACCACGGGCTTACCGGCGGCGCCCACCGTCGCCAGCGGCGGGCACTTGCCGGGGAGGACGTACTTCCCGCCGGCCTTGGCGGGGCGGAAGGTGCCGTCGGCGTTCTGGCTCCAGAGGGTGATCCGCCCGCCGGCGACGGACGCCAGGTCCGCCCGCCCGTCGCCGGTGAAGTCGCCCCAGGCCGACGCCACGCTCCTGGCGGCGAGCTTCACCTTGGCGGTGACGTCCCGGAACTGCTCCTTGCCCGCCACCGGCCGCAGCAGCTTGTCGCCCCCGGCCGAGGCCACGTACAGACACACCTTCCCGTCCCCCGCCAGGTCCACCGCGGCGACGGAGGTGACCTTTCCGGCCACGGCGCCGACCTGCTTGACGGTTCGCCAGGCGGTGTCGCTCTTGACGGGGACGGTGGCGGCCCCGCGGCCGGCCAGGACGTACCTCACGCAGCGTTCGAGCATGTCGGTGCCGCCGGCCCAGGTGCCCTGCATGGCCCCGTCGACGAGCACAAGCTCCCACGCCGCGCCCGCCCCCGCGAGCTTCAGCCACTTCCCCCCCACGTGGAGGAACCCCCCCTTGCCCTCCTCGTAGGTCCCCGCGAACAGCAGCACCGGCGCCCCGGAAGCCGCCGACAGGTACTCCCGGGCCGCCCGGGCGTGGGGCCCCGGCGCCCGGGTCAGGTCCAACGTGACCCGGGCGGGGGCCTTGCCCTTGATGGCCGCCAGGACGGTGAACTCCGCCCGGTCGCCGGGGGCCTTGCCCTTGCCCTTGAGCTTCAGGATCGTCCCGGACTGATCCGCCAGGTGGATGGGGGTGAAGTTGGGGTTGATCAGCGCCCAGGCTGCGCCCGGCAAGAAGGAAACGACCACGCCCGTCACAAGCCACGATCGCGCTCTGTTCATCGGGGGCTTCCTCATGCCGCGCTTCCGCCCGGCTCGCCGCCGCCGCTCCCCGGGATCCGCCGCCGGCTGCGCGCTGGCCGGGCGCTCTTCCGCAGCTTAAACGCGGCCCCGGCCGGGCGGTTCCCCTGGAATCGCCGGCGGGCGGGGCTGGACGCGGCCTCGCCAGGAGGTAGAATCGTCTCCAGACGTGCAAGGGAGGCTGCCATGGGCAAGGCCAGAGAAGTCAGCGAAGGCATCTGGTGGGTCGGGTGCGGGAGCTGGGGGGGGCTGACGGAGGTGCTCTCGGCCGAGGGCAGCGGCAACGTCTTCCTGGTCGGCGGCGGGGGGGCGTGGGCGCTGATCGACGCGGGCACGCCGGGAGGCGTCGAGGCCGTCCTGGCCAACGCCGCCGCGGCCGGGGCCGACCCCGCCCGGATCGACCGGATCGTCCTGACCCACTCCCACGGCGATCACGCGCGGGGCGCGGGCGCCCTGAAGTCGGCCACCGGCGCCGCCGTGGCGGCGTCGGCCCCGGCGGCGGCCGCCCTCGCCGGCGACGACGAGGCGCGCGAGAAGCTGTTCGTCCGCGACCAGGAGATCGTCGAGGTCGAGGAGGTCCTCGCCGACGGCGACGAGATCTCCCTGGGACCGTACCGGTTCGAGGTCCTCCTCACCCCCGGGCACATCCCCGACGCCGTCACCCTCCTCGGCGAGGTCAGCGGCAGGAGGGTCGCCTTCACCGGCGACACCGCCATCGGCGACCAGGGCGAGGTGCGGGGCGTGGTCGGTTGGCTGGACGGGCACTGGCACGCCAACCCCAAGCACCTGCTGGCGAGCATCCGGAGGATCGCCGGCTGCCGGGCCGACCTGATGCTGCCGGGCCACGGCTTCCCCATCCAGGGCGCCGAGACGGTGGCGGAGTCGCTGGAGCACTGCGCCGAGAGGCTCGGGCAGCTCCTGGCGATCCCCGACCTGCACGCCATGATGCCGCTGGACATGGAAGACTGAAGGGAGTCGATCCGGTGAACCCGCGCCAGCGCTTCCGGGAGACCATGCGGTACGGCAGGTGCGACCGCGCGTGCCTCTTGGACGAGGGGCTGCGGGACGACGCCCTCCAGCGCTGGCGACGGGAGGGGCTGGGCGCCGACGCCGACCTGGCGGCGATGTTCGGGTTCGACCGCCGCGAGCGGATTCCCCTGGAGCTGGGGCCCCGACCCGCCCTGAAGAAATGGCCCACCTCCCGCCGAGGGCTCGAGGCCCTCCGCCGCCGGCTGGACCCGGACGACCCGGCCCGGCTGCCGACCGACTGGCCCCAGCGCGTCAAGGCGTGGCAGGCGGGCGACGAAATCCTGGAGCTGACCGTCCATCACGGCCTCTTCAGGTCCATGGGCGTGAGCGACTGGCCCAGGCTGCGGGAGGTGCTGTATCAGCTCGCCGATGAGCCTGACCTCGTCCGGGAGATGATGGACATTCACGGCCGGTTTGCGGCCCGGCTGGCGGAGCGGGTGCTGGCGGAGGTGGAGGTGGACTTTGCATCCTTTTCCGAGCCCATCGCCGGCGGCAACGGCCCGCTGCTGTCCCCGCAGATGTACCAGCGGATCGTGCTGAGCAGCTACCGGCCTGTCCTGGAGGTCCTGGCCTCACACGGCGTGGAGACGGTCGTCTTCGTCAGCTACGCGAACCCCCGCCCGCTCCTGGACGCCGTCGTCCAGGCCGGATTCAACTGCCTCTGGGCGTGCGAGGCCAACCCCGAGACGATGGACTACCGCGAGCTTCGCCGGCACTTCGGCCGGCGTCTGCGGCTGATCGGGGGCATCGACCTGGACGTGCTGTCGGCGGGCAGGGAGGCCATTCGCCGGGAGATCCTCGCCAAGGTCCCGCCGCTGCTGGCCGAGGGGGGATACATCCCCCTGGCCGACGGGCGGGTGCGGGCGGACGTGCCCTTCCACGCCTACGTCTACTACCGGCGCCTGCTGGAAGAGGCATCGGGAATCTGAGGGCCGGGGCGGAGGTTGCCGGCCCGGGGCGGTGAGGATATGCTTGCGGCACGTTGTCGCCGGAGCCGTCCGCAAGACCGCATGGGACCCTTTTCGGATCGGAGCGCCATGAGACTGCTGATCCTGCTTTGCGTCGTCGTCGGCTGCCCCGCCTCGCTGGCGGCCGCGGGCCGGTCCGTCCTCCTCCAACAGGGCGTCTCGCCCGATGCCGAATACGCCGGCTGCCGGAGCGCCACGCTGTGGCCGAAGGCCCCCGCCCGCCCGCCGGCGGCGGGGAGGGAGATGCTGTACCTCCGCGGGGAGCACAACCGCATGCTGCTGCGGTTCGAGATCCCCGCGGAACTCAAGGGCAAGAAGCTGGCCGGCGCCAGGCTGTGGGTGTTCCTGCCCGCAGCGGCGAAGGAGAACCGCTACTGCGAGACCATGTGTCACGGGGTGCTCTCGGCGTGGGACGCCTCGGCCACCTGGGCCAAGGCGACCGCGGCGAGGAAATGGCGGACCCCCGGCGGGGACTTCGACAGGCAAACCCGCTACGCCAACGGCCGACCGCCCGGGGCCGTCGACTCGCACGAGCTGTACGCGAAGAACCACAAGTACTGGTACAACCTGATGGACTGGCTCCCGGTCAGCGTGCCCGCCGGCGGCATGTGGATCTCCTTCAACGTCACCCCGCTGGCGGAGCAGTGGCTCGCCCGTCCGGGCGACAACCACGGCGTCATGCTCATGCCCGTCCGCATCGAGGACCGGCGGATGCCCAACCCCTGGCAGATCGACATCCCCTCGGAGGGCTACCGGCGCGACCCCGCCCTGCGCCCGAAGCTCCAGTTGGAGCTGGCCCCGGTGAAAGAGCCCGTCCAAGTCGGCATGACCCACACGCTGCGGAAGATCAACGCCTTCTCCCACCGCTACAAGTACCGCGGCCGCTACCCGCGCGAGTACCTGCTGGAGATGCCCGCCAACGGGTACCAGGGCTTCCAGGTGGTGGTCTACCCGTGGATGAGCGACCTGGCCGACGTGAAGTTCACCTGGGGCGACCTGGTGGACGCCAAGACGCACAGGAAGCTCCCCGCCCGGCGGATGAGCTGGCATTGCGAGGGGACCGTGAAGATGGTCACCAGTTGGGTGCTGCGCGACAAGTACTTCGGCGGCAAACGCTACACCGTGCCCGACCCGCTGGTGCCGGCGGCCCTCGCCCCGCCGCAGTGGAAGGCCGTCCGACGCCACCAGGCCACGCCCTTCTGGTTCACCGTCCACGCCCCGCCGGGCACGCCGGCCGGGGAGTACCGCACCACCCTGACCATGACGGCCAAGGGGATGCCCGCCCCGGCGGCGCTGAAGCTGACGGTCCGCGTGTGGGACTACGAGCTGCCGAAGAGGTGGAGCTTCTGCGTCGTGGGCAGCTTCGGCCCCGGCGGGATCAAGCGGTTCTACGGCAAGGACTACAAGGCCGAATGGCTGGATGCGTGGTACGACTTCCTGCTGGACCACCGGGTCGCCCCGGTCGGCCAGTACAGCTCCGCCCTGACGCCCCCGGTCGAGCGGATCAGGCACTGCATCGATCGCGGGATGAACGTGATCTACCTCCACGGCAGCTTCAAGCGCAGCAGCGACCTCAAGACCATCCGCCAGCGCCACGAGAAGCTCAAGGAGATGGGCGTGGTCGACACCGCCGTCATCTACGTCGAGGACGAGGGGCACCGGCACGAGATGCGCCAGCACCTCTCCCGGAACGTCCGCCAGGCCGCCCCCGAGGCGATGATGATGGTCGGCGGGGCCGCGCCGAACCCAAAGGGCATCGGCTACGTCGACGTGTGGGACCCGCAGATCAACGTCTGGCCGGGGCCGAAGCGGACCGCCGCCGAGGCGCGAAAGGTCGTCGAGCAGTGCCAGGGGCGCGGGGAGAAGTTCTTCTGGTACGTCGCCGCCGGGCCGACCGCGCCGTACCCGAACGTGCAACTGGAGTACCCCCTCATCGGCGCCCGGTCGTACATCTGGATGAGCTGGAAGTACCGGGCGACGGGGTTCGAGTACTACTGCTACAACATCTGGAAGTACAACTACCGGCGCGGGAAGCGCTGGCCTGAGGTCCCGTGGGACGCCCGCGCCTTCGTCAGCCGGAACTCCGCATACAACTGCGACGGCATGCTCTTCTACCCCGGGCCCAAGGGCACGCCGTGCGCGTCGATTCGTCTGGCGAACATCCGGGATGGCATCGAGGACTGGGAGAGCTTCTACATGCTCCGCGACTTCGCCGACGCCCTCCGGGCCACCGGCGGGCACGCGGAGCTTCTAAAGCAGGCCGACGCCATGCTCGACGTGCCCGACGAGGTCGTCAAGAGCGTCGCCGAGTGGTCGCAGGACCCCGATCTGCTGCTGAAGACCCGGCGTGAGCTGGGCGAGCTGGTCGTCGCCGTCAAGAAGCTCCTCCCGCCGGGGGCGTACCGGAAGGTCCGCGACGCCCGCCACGCCGCCCGCCTGAAGCGGGAGCGGGAGATGCTCCGGAAGCGCGTCGGCGGGCCCGCGCGCACGCGGGGCGGCGAGGATGCGAGAGAATAGCAGTGCGTCAAGTTTGACCCATCTTCAACAGTTTGGGCGGTGATTGCGAGGCCCGGTTGTTGTTTT
>CAZNSB010000072.1:0-14210 GCA_964575155.1 uncultured Planctomycetaceae bacterium
GACTTGGAGAACGCCCCGCCGGCGTCGAGATCGAGCTGGTTGGCGTTGGCCTGGAAGTGAATCCGCCGCCGCGGGCCGCCCAGCAGCAGGCGGAAGCGGCCGGTGGCGGCGCCGGCGACGCGCCCGCGCCACCCGGCCGCCGCCGGCACGGACGCGAGCAGGCCGGCGGCGTCGCGGAGGTCGAACCGGCCCTCGGCCGAGACGCTCATGGCCTGCCCGGCGGCGGTTCCAGCCACCGCAAGGGCGGCGCGCCCGTGGTCGATGACGACCCCGGCCGATCCCACCGACACCCGCAGGCGGATGTTGCGCAGTTCCCGCGCGCCCCCAGGCACCTCGCCGGAAAGCTCCACGTGCATGGGTTTGCCGACCGGCTTGGCGAACCAGTCGCCCACCTCGAGCCGGGTCTCGCTGGGCAGGCGCAGGCTGCCGCGCAGCAGCACCGCGTCGGTGTGCCTGACGGACCAGAGGCCTTCGATCGGCCCGGTCAGGCGGACCGTCCCCGTCGGGCGGGACCCCAGCAGGTCCCTCAGCGACGCCAGCTCGACGATGCGGCAGGACCCCTGCCAATCCAGCCCCGCCAGGTCGTCCAGCGCCATCGCCAGCGTCGGAGGGCTCTTCGCCCGCAGCCACTTCCTCAGCACCCGACGGATGTTCTGCATCGCTCCCTTGCCGACGAAGCGGTTCCGGCCTATCCGCAGCTCCGTCTGGTCCACCGTGAACCGCCAGATGCCCTCCAGCCGAACGCCCCCGCTGAACTCCGCCGACAGCCGACGCCCCGGAGGCTTGGCCAGCCGATCGCCCGCCCGCAGGCCCGCCGCGGTGGCGTCCAGCACCACGTTGCCGGTCATGTGCGCCCCGTCCTTGCGGAGCGAGACCCGAAGCTTCACCTCGCCATCGACCGTCACCCCCCCCCTTAGCGGGGTAGGCTTGCCCGTCAGCAGGGCCGCCACCATGGCCGGGTTCACGGTGCCGGTGACATCCAGGTTGCGGACGCCCGCCCACCCCCCGGTGAAGACCTCGGCGTGGATGTCGCCTCTCCCGGCCAGGTCGATTCCCGGCAGCCGGAGACGGAACGTGTCGGCCTTCAGCGCCTCGGTGACCAGGTCATACTGGCCCCCGACGGTGAACTCGGCCTGCCGGATGACCGGCAGGGAGGGCCCGGTCTCGGGCTGGGCGTCGAGGCCCTTGACGAGGAGGGAGCACCGGAACTTCTCCACGACGGACTCGCCGCCGATCTGGCAGTCCAACTGCCCCGAGCCGGTGCCCCGGAGCGTCTTGAGCGGCAGCCCCAGCACGGCCGGCAGGTGAAGCTGGGCGATGTCCACCCCGGAGAAGCGGAAGCTGGCGGATACGTCGGATATGACCGCCTGCCGGCCTCCGACGGAGCCCAGCAGGGTCACCGGCGCCGGCCCGCCCGCCTGGGCGAGCCCCGCCGACATGGTCACCCGCCCCAGCCTCCTCAGCCGACCCACCAAGTACCGCAGGTCCGACACGTCCAGCCTCAACTGGCGGTCGTGCCCAGGCAGCCCCACCGTCGCCGACGCCCGGAGGACCGCCAGCCGGTCCGGAGGCGGCATCTCCATCAGCGGACGAAGCGGCGCCAGGTTCGGCTCACCGGCCTCGTTGAAAAGCACGCGAATCCGGACGTCGCTGAGTTCGGCCCATTGGACCTGCCCGCCGAACAGCATCGTCAGCGGCGCCAGCTCGCACCGGAGCAGGCCGACGAAGACCATCTCCCCGCCGCCGAAGCCCTCCGCTGCGCCGATGCGGACCGCCTTCAGGGACACCCCCTCATGCCAGGACATCTCCATGCCCTCGATGCTGACCGGCACGCCCAGCCGGTCGGCGAGCTTTCCGGCCAGCTTCCTGGCCAGCAGGTGCTTGGGCGTCCACCACGGCAAGGTGACGTACAGGAGCACCAGCACGACCGCCGCCAACGCGGCGCTGCGGAGGAGCACCTGCCACCAGCGCCTGCGAGGCGGGCGCAGGAAGGCTTTCGTCCTGGACTGCGAGGGCGGCATCACCGGAGATTGTATCAGGCCTGCGGTCACATCGCCAAAGCGGCAAACGCCGCGCCCCGGGTCACCGCCGGGCGCCGAAGGGAACGGCCATTTCCCGATACGCCGACCGGCAGGGCGGGCCGTCGGCGTGAAGGTACCGCACCACCCGGCCGTCCGCGCCGACGGCCAGGACCGTCGAGCTGACCGTCCCCGCCCCCCGGCCGTGAAAACAAAGCGTGCTGCCGTCCGGCAGTTCGCCGTGGTCCCGACAGACTTCCATGAGGGCCGCCATCGCCGACTCGCCGCCGGCCGGCGCGGGCGCGGCCTCCAGCCGATCGGCCAGCAGGGCAAAGGCCCGGCCGACGCGGGCCTCGGCGCGGTCGTCCCAGGCCCCGTTGGCCACCACGTGCAGCCCGGCTTCGACGTCCCGGAAGTCGGGCTGCCCGCCCGGGCACTGTACCACGAACGCCCCGGCGGCGTCGGCGACGAAGAGGCTGAAGCCGTTGTAGCGGCGGGCGGCAAGGTGCCCCCGGAGCGTCTCCCGCGCCTCCGCCGACGAGCCGCACCGGCACGCCAGAAGCGGCAGCAGCCCCCGCGACGGGCGGGAGGCGTCCTCCCCCCCCGCCGTCGGGCGGTTCGTCACCGCCGACGCCAAGCCGCGCTCGCTGACCGCCAGCCACGTCCCCCCGCCAAGCTCGTCGCGCCCGGCGAAGACGCGCGGCGAGGTCTGCCAGAGGAACGGGCCGACGGCGGGCCGGTCGTACCGCTCGTCGCGATTGGCCCCGGCGAGCAGCGAGCCGTCGGCGCCAAGATGGCATATCAACAGGCACATCCTCTCAGAGTCCGTCTCCGCGGGTGGGGCACGTCCGCAGGCCGCTTCAGGGCAGGTGCGGCCCGCGCCAGGTGCCCCCTCCGAAGGTGGTCACGTAGATCGTCCGGGTGTCCTTGGGATCGAAGGCGACGTTCTGGGCGCTGCCGAAGGGGATGTCGGTAAACCACTTCCACGTCTCGCCGGCGTCCCGGCTGACCCACAGCCCGTGGGTGGAGCAGACGTAGACGATGTCGGGGTCGTCCGGGTGCAGCACGGCGTTCATGACGTGGACGTAGCCGGGGGGGCGGCGCTTGGCGAAGTCGGCGTCGGCCAGGATGCGCTTCCAGGTCTTCCCGCCGTCGGTGGTCTTGTACACGCCGCCCTGGGGCCCGCCCGGCCAGGTGGCGGCGCACAGGTAAACCGTCTCCGGGTCGGCCGGATGCAGCGCGAAGCCCGTCGCCCAGCCCAGCTTCAGCGGCTTGGTGAGGTCGGTCCAGCTCTCGGCGGCGTCGGCGGACTTCCACAAGCCGCCGGGAACCCGGAACGCCCTCCCGTGGCGGTGGGCGGTGATGGAGCAGAACACCTCTCCAGTCCTGGGGTGGACCTCCACCTGGAGGGCGTGGAGGTTGCCGGGGTTACCGAGGCCCTTGGACTTCTTGGCCCAGGCCCGGGCGCCGTCGGTGCTCTTGTAGACGCCGGCCCCGAACAGCGTGGCGTAGAGCGTGCGCTCGCCCCTGGGGCTGCGGGGGTCGAGGCAGATGGAGGTGCACGGCCGCTTGGGCAGGCCGGCGCTGGCGTGCCGCCATCGGACGCCGTGGTCGTCGCTGACGACCACGCCGCCGCTGTGGTGGGGCTTGTTGGAGCTGATGTGGGTCCAGTGCGGAATGTCGTGCCGGTTGCTGGCCGCGGCGTACATCCGGCCCTTGACGTGCGGGTCGAAGACGACGCCATAGAACGTGTTCGACCACGGGTGCGAGCCCCGGGCCGAGTAGATCCACGTCCGCCCGCGGTCCACCGACCGGGCGAAGCCGATGTCGGTGTAGGCGATGTAGCAGCGGTTCTCGTCGAACGGGTCGAAGAGGAACTCCCACACGCTGGTGACCTCCAGCCCGTTGGAGCGATAGCGGTATCCGGGGTCTCCCGGCTGGATGCCGACGGGGTGGTTCATGAGCTGATGCCAGCTCCTGCCGCCGTTGACGCTCTTGTAGAGGTCCCCCTGCGTGCTGACCATGACGATGTTGGGCTCGGCGGCGTTGACGCCGAGCCCGCGGCTCATGATGCGGTATCCCCACCTGATCTGGGTTTGCACCCACGACTTCTCGACGTTGGCGTCGCGGCCGTCCATGCGGAAGACGCTCTTCCATGTCGCCCCGGCGTCGGCGGTCCTGAAGACCTGCCTCCCGTTGCAGGCGTACGCGACGGCCGTCTGGTTGGCGGCCATGACGACGTCGAAGAGGCCGGCGCCGACCTCGCCGCCGGGTGCGAGGAGCTTCTTCCACGTCCTGCCGCCGTCGCTCGATCCGAACACGCCCTCACCGGCGACGACGGCGTACAGCCCCTGTCGGCCGGCCGCTGCCCCGCCTGCCAGGGCGATGACTTCGCCGTCTGCCAGCGGCGAGGTCACTTCCCGCCAGCTCTTGCCGCAGTCCTCGCCGGCCCAGAGCTTCTCGCCCGTGGCGGCGAAGACCGTCAGGCCCGACGTCGTCAGGCCGGTGACGGCGCCCGCCGGGCCCGTCCTCCAGGTCTTGCCGCCGTCGCCGGAGGCGAAGACGCCCGCGCCGGTCCCCACCAGGAGCACCGGCCCGGCGCTCCCCGGCACGCCCAGCCGGGTAATCCCCTCCGTGCCCCACGGCGGCTGGCCCCGGACGACCGGCTTCCAGGTCTGGCCGGCGTCGGTGCTCACTCGAAGCTCTCGCCCGCCATGGGCCCAGTAGACGGCCGGGCCGGCGAACATCGGGCGGGCTCCCCGGCAGGAGCGCATCTGCATGCTGTCGATCATCTCCCAGGTCCGCCCGCCGTCCGTGCTGCGGTAGGCGCCGCTCATGTCGCAACTGACGAACATGAGCTTGGGATTGAACGGCGCGCTGGCGGGGGTGAACATGCCCCCCGCCCCGCCCATGCCGAGGACCTCGAACCGTCCCGCGTCGGCCGCCGAGTCCGCCAACAAGACCGCAGCCGCCGCCACAGACCATTTCGCCGCCCTGGAGCCTCTCATCCTTCCGCTCCTCCATTTCCGCGCGTCCTCCGGGAACCTACCCCAAGGTCGGGGACGCCTCAAGCAAAGAAAGACCCGAAACGCGGCGCGGCGGCTTGGCGAGGGGCGACGTTTCCTCTATCCTGTCGCAGCGCCGGCGCGACGTGAAGGCGCTTCGCCGTTGACGGGAGAAGTCCATGGGCGACTACAACCTTTACTGGGGCGACTCGCACGCCAACATCCATCTGCCCCTGCCGGAATGGACCGAGGCCGCCGGCGACCTCCGCGCCCGGTGCCTGGGTGAGCTGGAGGCCTCGCTGGACCATGCCCGGCGGGTGATCGACTTCTGGCCCATGGCGTACTATCCCTATCACTATGAGGACGTCAACGGGTTCAAGGTCGAGACGTGGCGCCCGGAAGCGCACCTCCAGGCCGCGTGGGCGGCCGTCTGCGACTTCGCCGCCCGGCACAACGCCCCCGGCGAGCTCGTGATCTTTCCCGGCTACGAGTGGCAGGGCAACGGCCGCCACGGCGACCACAACGTCTACTTCCGCGAGGATCACCCCCCGCTGCTGCAACCCGACACCCTCGACGCGCTGTACGAGGAGATCCGGACCCGCAACCTTCCAGCCTACGCCATTCCCCACCACACCGCCTACATGCCCGGCGTCCGCTCCAAGGACTGGTCCGTCCACGACGAGGCCATCTCCCCGCTGGCGGAGATCTTCTCCGTCCACGGGTGCAGCGAGTCGGACGAGGAGTGGATCGGGCTGAGGCGGAACCTGCACATGGGCCCGGGGGTCTCCGGATCGACCATCGAGGACGCCCTCGCCCGGGGGATCCGGGTCGGCATCATCGCCTCCAACGACAGCCACCACAACCTTCCGGCGGTTCACGGCTGGGGGCTGATGGGCTGCTACGCGCGGGAGCTGACGCGAAAGGCGCTGTGGGAGGCCTTCGCCGAGCGCCGGGCCTACGGCGTGACCGGCGACCGCATCGAGCTGGACTTCACCGCCGAAGGCGCGATGATGGGCGCGGTCATCGAGAAGCGCGGGGCGGTCCGGGCGCTGGTGCGGGTTCGCGGGCGGGACGCGCTCGACCGCATCGAGCTGCTTCGGAACAACCGCGTCATCGCCACGCACTGCCACAACGGCAGGTGGGAGCCCCCCGCCGGGCCGCAGCGCCTCCGCTGCCGGCTCCGCATCGAGGCCGGCTGGGGGCCCAAGCCCGAAGACATCCCCGACCTGCCGCCGCGCGACTGGCAGTGCAGCATCGAGGTGCCCGACGGGATCGTCCGCGACGCCGAGCCCTGCTGGGGTCTGCCCGGGCAGTGGATCGGGCAGACCGGCGGGTCCCGGTGCGACTTCGGCTTCCGCACGTGGCAAAGCAGCACGCTCTGCACCCAGGCGACGAACTTCGAGCTGGAAGGCCGGCCCGCCGACACCGTCACCATCCGCCTGGAGGGCAAGACCGTGACCATGACGCTCGCCGAGGCCATGGCCGGGTCGCGGATCGTGCATTACATGGATGAGGCCGCCGAACGCGTTCGCCGCACCTTCGGCGCCGATCCCGACAGCATGAAGCGCAACGACCGAATCTACTTCTGCGGGCATAAGGTGAAGGTCCACCGGGCGATCCCCCAGGCCGGCCTGTCGGCCGAGCTGGACCACACCGACGCCGACCCGCCGGGCGGGGAGAATTTCTACCGGGTCCGCGTCACCCAGCGCAACGGACAGGCGGCCTGGTCGTCGCCGATCTGGGCCCTCCCCGGCCGCCTGTAAGGGCGGCACACAAGGCACGCAGGAATCGGCTGTTGCGCCCCTACAGGGCTCCTCCTGTCACGGGCCATCGGGGCTCACCTTGCGGCGACGGGGTCGGACGGCTGCGAGAAGTTCTCGAAGAAATCCACGGCGCGGACGGTGATCCTCCTGCCCTTGACCTCTCCCCGCGGCAGCTCCGCGGACAGCTCGGCCACTTCGGCCACCGGCTTCCCGTCGGCGGCGACCTGGTACCACACCGTCAGCGTGTTGTCGGGCGATTTGTCCCAGGAGAGCCTCGCCTTCTCGCCGTCGACCTTGCACTTCACGTTGGCCACTTTGGCCGGCGGGAGGTTGTCCACGCCCTTGAACATCACCACGTCGGAGATGAGGAGGTCGTACCTCCCGCCCGGGTGGAAGAACCACCCCGGCAGCTCGTCCTTCTCGGGGTAGACGTGGTAGCAGTGCGGGTTCTGGGTGATCATCTCGCCCACGCGGGCGTAGGCGACGGCCCAGTGCCTGGGCCCGCCGAAGTAGATTCTCCCGATGGTCGGCTCGGCGTACCAGCTCAGGTGCTTGCGGAAGCCGGCGTAGTAGGCGTCGGCGGCGCCCTCGGCGGTGGACTTCATTCGCCCGGCCCCGTCGCAGTAGGTGAAGCCGGGGTCCAGGGGGACGAAGTCTCGGCAGAGCGTCGTCACCTGCCGGGCACAGCACTTGTTGTCGCCCCACATCTTCCCGAAGGAGTGCCAGTAGACGGTCCGCCCGCCCTCGGCCTTGACGACGGCCAGGATCTGCACGTCGCGGAAGTCCTTGAGCGGCGCGCGAAACATCGTCGCCCCCTCGGTGACCTTGAAGCGAAGGGCCTTGCCCACGCCCATGTATCCGCCGTCCTCGACCGCGCCCTTGGTGAAGCGGCCGCGGGTGCCGTCGGCGAAGTCCTCCCGCCCGATGAGCTCGAACAGCCTCGCCGGGGGGGCGGTCTCCTTCGTGCCGACTTCGAGGACGGCGTGGCCGAAGCGGACGGGCAGGTGGGCGAACGGCGAAAGCGTCGCCGCCCACCCGGTCTCCTCGCCCCGGCGGTACACGTCGGGGTCGTCCGTCGGCCAGGCGTGCGGGACGAGCGTCCCCAGCCGGGGCTTGCCCCTCGCCCGGGAGGTCAGCTCCGGCCGGCTGCGGGTGAGGTTCAGGCCGATCACCGTGGGAATCTCGCCCGCCGGCAAGCCCAGCTCGCCCAGCGGAAGCGCCAGCTCGACGGCCCAGCCCGAGGCCGACCGCTGCGTGGCCACCCGCAGCTTGGGGTCCCACGGGGCGGTCTTCGGGTGAGGCGGGAGGTCTTTGGCCCTCCGGCCGCCGATGCCGATGCCGAACCGGTGCGGATTCCACGTCCCGTCGTAGCCGAGCGTCTCCCGGGTCACCCCGGCGGGGTTGACGGCGATGTTGCGGCAGTGGTCGACCTTCTGCGTGTTGCCCGGATCGAGCAGGATGCCGACCGCGTCGCCGGCCAGGACGTTCTGGTCGCGCCGCTTCCCGGCGACAGTCAGGCGGGCCATGTCCGCGTCGGCGCAGTCGAAGGCGAAATACAGGGCCTCGCCGTCGCAGAGGACCCTCCCCGTCGTGGGCGCCGCCGGCACGCCCGCCCGCCCGTTGGTGTGCCGGAACGGAAGCCCGCGCGCCTGCTTCCAGGCGGTCTCGTCCAGCCTGCCGTCGATGGCGGGAGCGGCGGCCCTGGGCACGAAGACCGCCGGCCGGCCGAACTTCCGGGCCACGGCCGCCTCCTTCTCGCTGGCCGGGGCGTACGGGGGGACGATCCGGCGCGCCGGCGGCCAGGGCTGCGTGACCTTCGCCGCCGCGCGGGGGCGGCCCCTGCCGACCTCGGCCACGACGCGAAAGCCCGTGACGCACTCCCGGGCGCGCGGGCGGGAACTGTACCGGTGGGCGGACCGGCAGTAGTACGTCGTCCAGAAACGATACGACCCGCCGCGGAGCACCTTGGCCGCACCCGCCGGCGGCCCGGGGGGGTCGGCTTCGGGCGACTTCCCGTAGTAGTCCGCCGCGTACCAGTCGCCGCACCATTCCCACGCGTTCCCGTGCATGTCGCACAGGCCGAAGGCGTTCGGGGCCTTCTGCCCGACGGGCCTGCTCCGCCCGCGGGCGTTGGCCCCGTACCACCCGGCCTTGCCCAAGGCCGCAGAGTCCTTCAGCCGGGCCTGGTCGCCCGTGTAGAACCGCGTGGTGGTGCCGGCGCGGCAGGCGTACTCCCACTCGGCCTCGGTGGGCAGGCGGACGGTCCGGGCGGCCTTCTTCGAAAGCCAGCGGCAGAAGGCGTCGGCGTCGCACCAGGACACGAAGAGGGCGGGCTGGTCGTCGCCGTCGAGGTACTCGCTGTGGTGGGCCGGGCGGAAGCGGCGGTACTGGGCGTTGGTGACCTCGCACTGGCCCATGTAGAACGGTCGGGTCATCTTGACCTTGTGCACCGGGGTCTCGCAGGCCTGGCGCTCCTTCTCGCCGGCCGGCGAGCCCATCATGAACTCCCCGGCCGGGATCAGCACCAGGGGCATCTTCACGCCCTTGCCGAGGTCCAGTTGCAGCGTCTTGGCCGGTTCGCCGGCCGCCGCCACGCCGGCCCACACGCCGGTGAGGCTCACCAGGGCCAAAGTAATTCCAGCCATTCGCACGGTCGGTCTCCTTCTGCGGCGAGGATGATTGATCCGATCACACAAACAGGCCACGGAAGCACGGGTTCGGAAGGCACGCGGGGCCCTCCCGGCGGGCGCCGCCGGCCGCCCGGGCACCAGCGTAGCACATCCCGGTTCAGACGTTGAAGCGAAAGTGGATGACGTCGCCGTCCTGGACGGTGTAGCTCTTCCCTTCCAGCCGGTACTTCCCCGCGGCGCGGGCCTCTTTCTCGCCGCCGGCGGCGCGGAGGTCGTCGTAGGTGATCACCTCGGCCCGGATGAACCCGCGGGCCATGTCGCTGTGGACCTGCCCGGCGGCGGTCACCGCGTCGGTCCCGGCGGGAACGCTCCACGCCCGCGCCTCCTTGTCGCCGTGGGTGAAGAAGCTCACCAGGCTCATGGCCCGGTAGCAGGATCGGATGAGCCGATCCGCCGCCGGAGAGGCGATGCCCATTGCCTCCAGGAACTCGCCGCGCTGGTCGGCAGGCAGGGCGGCGATCTCCTCCTCGATCTTGGCCGAGAGCTGAACGGCCGGGTACCCGCCGACGTCGGCGGGGCCGGGCTCGGCGGCGGCGTCCTCCTCGCAGTTGACCACCACCACCGCCGGCTTGAGGGTCAGGAAGGCGAAGGCCCGCACCATCTTCTCCTCGGCCTGGTTGGCGACGGCCTCGGTGAGGGGCTTTTCGGCCTCCAGCGCCGCCTGGAGCCGCTGCATCAGCTCCAACTCGCGGGCATCGGCCTCGCGATCCGGCGCCGGTTTCTTCAGGGCGGCGGCGAGCTTCTCGATGCGTGCGGCCACCTGCTCGAGGTCCGAGAAGAGCATCTCTTCAGCGAGCTCAGCGAGGTCGGCGTCGAAGTCCACACGGCCGCGGTACGGCGGAGCCGCCTCGTTGTGGAAGTTCCGCAGGACCATCACCAGCATGTCGCTCTGGCGGACGGCCGGCCAATGGTTCCGCGCCCGCTGGCGGGCCGGCTCGGTGGAGAGGTCCAGCCCCGGCACGTCCAGGAACTCGATCTCCGCGTGGACGCACTTCTTGGGCTTGTAGTGCTCGTAGATCCACTCAAGCCTCTCGTCGGGCACCTTGACCACCGCCAGGTGCTCGGTGTCCGCCCGCTCCAGGTGGACGCGCGAGCCCCCGGCCTCGGCCACGGCCGCGAACACCGTGCTCTTCCCGCCCAGCGGCGGGCCCACCAGCGCGACGCGCATCACGACCTCCTCGAAGGTTCATCCCATTGTGCATGAAACCGCACCCGGCGGCAAGGGCGCGGGGCGGCGCGCAGGCAGCCCCCGGCTGCGTGTTGTCGCGGCGCCCGGCGGCGCGGACGTGCCGGCGGGGAGGCGTCAGCACCTCTACGCCGGGGCGTCCGCCGCGGTCGCGGTCGCCCGCTCGGCAGGCCGGTAACGGGCCGGCTGAGAATGGTGCCCCTGCCCCGCGCACGGGCCGCCCTCGCGGCGGCGCGGGCGGGTCCGCGGGAGCAGCTTTTCCATCCTCGTCATGCGGTACAGCGCGTCGGCCCGACCGCCCAGGCCCATGATCCGCAGATCGCGCCCGCTGTTGAGCAGGCGGCGCCTCAGCAGGACCAGCCTGGCCAGGGCGGCGGTGGTGGCCTCCGTGGTCCTGCGCAGGTCGAGCAGGACCAGCTTCGGGCGGGCGAAACGCCAGGCCTGTCGGGCGATCCGATAGGCATCGGAGACACCCAGAGAGGGTTCCCGATGCCGAATCGCGATGACACTTCCCAAAACCATCCCTCGCCCCTCCTCTCCAGACATGAGCGCAAGAAGTGAGCAACTCCGATCATGCTATCACGAACCAGCAATTCTGTCCAGCAGAAAAAAGGTCGCCGCGCCCGGAGCGGGCCTTGACACCGGACCGGGCAGAGGCGATGATCCCGGCCGCTGTGGAGCGCGCGATGATACGGCGAAGCGATATTTCGGGCATCATTCGCATTCGCCGTTGATGCGCGCTCGCTTTTCTGGGAAAACCCCGGACCCCGGAAGGCGAGAAGGCCTTCCGGGGTTTTTTGATGCACGGATCGCACGGATTGACAAGGATTACACGGATTGAGGATGGGCACACGGTCTGATGAGCGGGCGTACCCAGGACAAGCCGGGGCCGCTGCCCCAAGCCCCGAACCCCGACGGGCGGGGATGGGGCATGGGCGAGGTGCTCACGCTGGCGGCTCCGGCCGCCCTGAGCATGGTCAACGTGACCATCATGCAGTTCGTGGACGGGGTGATGGTGGCCCGGCTGATCGGGACCACGGCCTTCGGGGCCACGTTCATCGCGGGCATCCTCTCCTTCGTGCCGCTGTCGCTGGCGATGGGGATCTGCTCGGTGGTCAACACCTTCGTCGCGCAGAACTACGGCGCCCGCCGCCGGCGCCGGTGCAGCCAGTACGCCTGGAGCGGGCTGTACCTGGGGCTGCTGTTCGCGGTGGCGATGCTGCCGCTGGTCGTCTTCGGGCGGTGGATTTTCGAGAACGTGGCGGCGCTGATCGTCCGGCTGGGGGGCGAACCGACCTCTGCGCTGGAGTTGGGGTACCAGACGGTGTACTTCCGGATCCTGGTGGTCGGGGCGGGCCTGCGGCTGGTCACAGGCGTGATAGAGCGGTACTTCTACGGCATCCGCCGCCCGGCCGTCGTGTACGGCGTGTCGGCGGCGGCGCTGGTGGCGAACATCGCCGGCAACTACGTGCTGATCACCGGGTGGTGGATCTTTCCGAAGCTGGGCCTGGCCGGAGCGGCCCTGGGGACGGTCCTGGCCTGGGGCGCCGCGGCCGGGCTGATGCTGGCGGCGTTCCTCAGCCGCAGAGAGCACGCCGAATTCTCCACCCGCCACACCTGGCGCCCCAAGCCGGCGCTGTGCCGCAACATCCTCCGCGTGGGCTTTCCGGCCGGCGTCCAGTTCTGCAACGACATCTTCTCCTGGAGCGTCTTCAACGTCTTCCTGGTGGGACACTTCGGCAAGGTGCACCGGGCCGCCTCGGCGGCCGCCGTGCGATACCTGCACGTCTCCTTCATGCCCGCCGTCGGCGTGGGCATCGCCTGCGCCGCCCTGGTCGGTCGGTACATCGGCGCCGGCCGGCCCGACCTGGCGCGGCGGCGAGCCCACGCCGCCCTGCTCCTGGCGCTGACGTACATGGGGTTGTGCGGGCTGGCCTTCTTCGCCTTCCGGGTCCCGCTGATCCAGGTCTTTGCCAAGGTCGGCGGCTCGGCGGAGACGTCCGCCGCCGAGCTGGCGGAGATCGTCCGCATCGGGGCGTGGGTGCTGGTCTGTGCCGCCGTCTTCCAGTGCTTCGACGCCATCAGCATCACGTTCGTCGGGGCGCTGCGGGGGGCGGGCGACACCCTCTGGCCGATGCTGATGACCTTTGCCCTCAGTTGGGTGGTGATGTTCGGCGGGGGCGTGGCCATGGTGCGGCTCGCCCCGGCCCTGACCAGCATCGGGCCCTGGATCGCGGCGTCGGCTTACGTGATAATACTCGGGCTCGTCATGACCTGGCGCTTCGAGAGCGGCGCGTGGCGGAAGATCGACCTGCTGGGCCCGGCCCCCGCCGCCGCGCCCCTGCCGGCGGGGCCCGTGCCCGTCGTCGGCCTGCCCGGCGCTGACCGGCAGGCGGGCGCCCTGCCGGACGCCGGCGGCCAGGGCGGCGCCGAACGAGAACCTTTCCGCCACCCACGGGAGCAGTGATATGACCGACGAAGGGAAGACCGGCTACAAGGACACGCTGAACCTTCCGAAGACCGACTTCCCAATGCGGGCCGGGCTGCTGGCCAAAGAGCCCGCCATCCAGGCCCGGTGGAAGCAGGCGGACCTGTACGGGCAGATCCGCAACGCCCGCGCCGGGGCGGGGCGCTTCATCCTCCACGACGGCCCGCCCTACGCCAACGGCGACATCCACATGGGCACCGCACTGAACAAGGTGCTCAAGGACATGGTCGTCCGGGTGAAGAACATGACCGGCTTCGACGCCCCGTACATCCCGGGATGGGACTGCCACGGGCTGCCCATCGAGTACCGGGTGCAGGCCGAGGTCGGGCCCGAACTGGCCGGCATGTCGCACGCCGACGTCCGCAGCCGCTGCGCCAGCTACGCCGCCAAGTACGTCGCCGTCCAGTCCGAGCAGTTCCAGCGGCTGGGCGTTATGGGCCAGTTCGACGAGCCCTACGTCACCATGACGGGCGCGTACGAGTCGGCCGTGCTCGAGGTTTTCGCCCGGCTGGTCGAGCAGGGGCTGGTGTACAGGCAGCTCAAGCCCATCCACTGGTCGATCGAGAATCGCACCGCCCTGGCCGAGGCCGAGCTTGAGTACCACGACCGGGAGGACTCGAGCGTTTACGTCCTGTTCGCCGCCGACGACCAGGCGGACCTGAAGCGCATCTTCGGCCTGGGCGACGAGCCGGCGCCGGCGTATCTGATGATCTGGACGACGACGCCGTGGACGCTGCCGGCGAACCTGGCCGTCGCGGTGCATCCGGAATTCGAGTACTCGGCCGTCAAGTTTGCCCACGGCGGGCGGGAGGTTATCGCCGTAGTCGCCGCCGAGCTTGCGGCCGCCGCCTTCGCCGCCGCCTCGGTCGAGAAGTACGAGGCCCTCGCCTCGGCCCGCGGGGCCGCCCTGGTGGACGCCGTGGTCCGCTACCGACACCCGCTGGTCGAGGGCAAGATCTGCCCGGTCGTCCCGGCCAATTACGTCACGCTCGAGGACGGCACCGGGCTGGTCCACACCGCCCCGGGGCACGGGCTCGAGGACTACGGCACCGCCCTGAAG
>CAZNSB010000073.1:0-14075 GCA_964575155.1 uncultured Planctomycetaceae bacterium
TCACCGAAACCGAGGTCATCGCCCTGGAGCTGACCAACGAGCCGGGGGCCTTCGCCGACGCCGCCCAGAAACTCGCCCAGGCGCACATCAACATCAACTACGCCTACTGCACCGGGGGGGCCCCCGGCGGAAAGACCACCGCCATCTTCAAGGTCGCCGACCTGAAGAAGGCCCAGCGGCTGCTCGAGCCCCCGCGCCCCGCCCGCAAGGAACCTCGCCGCACCGTCAAGCGCTCGCCCAAACCCCGGCGATGACGCCCGCTCAGTTCGGCATCACGAAGGCGTACTGGACCACGAACAGCGCCGCAAAGACGTACACGATCACCGGGCACTCCCGCACCCGACCCGTCACCAGCTTGCCGAAGGCGTAGGAAACGAACCCGATGGCGATGCCCGTCGAGATGGAGTACGCCAGCGGCATGGCGATCAGGGTCAGGAAGGCCGGAAGGTACTCGGTCACGTCCTCCCAGTTGACGTCGCGAATGGCCCGAAGCATCATCGCCCCCACGATGATCAGGGCCGGGGCGATCGTGGGAAACTTGCTCGCCCCCTCCACCGTGTAGTTGCCCATGACCATCTCGACCAGCGGGCGGAAGAACATCGCCGCCAGCATCAGCCCTCCGGTGACGACGGCGGCCAGTCCCGTCCGCGCCCCCGACTCCACGCCGGTGACCGACTCGATGTAGCTGGTGACCGTGCTGGAACCCAGGCACCCCCCGAGGACGGTTCCGGCGGCGTCGGCGGCGAGGGCACGTTCGGCCCGAGGCAGCCGGCCGTCGGTCATGAGCCCGGCCCGCTTGGCCACGCCCACGAGCGTCCCCACCGTGTCGAAGAGGTCCATGAACAGCAGGATGAACAGCATGGTGAGGATTTCCACGCCGTGCTTGGCCATTGCCTGGAAGAGTCCGACGAACCCGGGGACGAGCCCGCCGGCGGTCTCCGTCAGCCCGCCCGGCCAGGCCACCGGCGCCTGCCATTTCGCATGCCCCCAGAGCAGGGACACGCCGGTGGTGACGAGGATGCCGATGAGGATGGCCCCGTGAACCCGAAAGGCCAGCAGCGCCAGCGTGACGGCCAGCCCGATCAGCGTCAGCCAGGCCACCGGGTTGTTCTTCAGCCCGGGGAACTCCACCAGCGCCCCGCCGCGGGCGACCAGGTTGCCGTTGTTGAACCCGATCAGGGCGATGAACAGCCCGATCCCGGCGGCGATGCCGCTCTTGAGGGCGTCGGGGATGGCGTTGAGGATGCGCGAGCGGAACCCCACCGTGCTCAGGGCCAGGAAGATCACCCCCGCCGCCGCCGTCAGCGCCAGCGCCATCTGCCAGCCCACGTACCCAACCCCCCAGGTGGCCATCGCCGCCGCAAAGCCCACGAAGACGTAGTTCTCCCCCATGCCCGGCGCCAGGGCGATGGGGTAGTTGGCCATCACCCCCATCAGCACGCACGCCGCCCCCGAGGCGATGCACAGGGCCATGAGCACCCCGCCGTCGTGCATGCCCACCCCCTTGGACCCCAGCAGGCCCACTTGGACGAAGAGGATGTAGCTCATGGCCATGAAGGTGGTGACCCCGCCGAGCACCTCGCGCCACGCCGTGCTGCCCCGCTGCCTGATCCCAAACATGCATTGCCCTTTCCATCTCCGCCGACGTGCGCCGCTTTGTGCCGCGCATCCCCGGAGATGTCAAGCCCGCAGCCGCCGATCCCGCCCGCGCCCGGGGCTTGCCTCAGAACGTGTATGAAAACGGGATCGTCCCCTGGGAGAGCGGGTACGGCATCCGCATCCGGCGGCCTGAAAGGCCATGATTCCTCAGCCGAGGGCGAAGCCCTGGGTCCCGAGCCCCCCCGGAGCAAGCCCTGAAGGGGCGGAAGGCCCTGGCCTGCCCGCAGTTGTCGCGCCCTTTCAGGGCTTGTGGAAGGCGGGGCGATTTCCACCCTTTCCCGTCAGGTGAACCGGGAGGCGGCCCGCTGCCCGCTCTGTCAGACCGGAACGCTCCTGTTCCTTCGTCATATCCCAGCCCAACAGAGATCGCCTCCGTGAAAGACCAGCCGGCCAACACATTTGCCTCCTGCCAGGTCGATCTTCTCGGCCGTTGCCCGAGTGCGGTCTCGCCCCGCGCTCACCGTCGATCGTCCCCACCAAATGCCCTTCCCCGTCCCCTTCGCGGCTTTCCCCATCAGCCCGTGCCCGCCCGGCTCTGCCTCTCGTCCCCGCCGACCCCTCCCATCATCAACCGTACGCTTCTTCCGAATCCGCCCATCCGGCCCTCCTCCCCAAGCTAAATCCCCACGTGGCCGGCCGCGGTCTAGCCCAAACTCTGGTTCGTTTTGTCAAGGCTTTTCTTGAGATTCCCGATGGGGTTAGGGGGGTTAAGGGGACGGGTTAGGGGGACAACCCCCGCAACCCCCCGCAACCCCGCAACCCGGATGTGCGATTGTCTCATGGATTCTGATTGCCGTCGCCTAACGCTTCGACAAGTTCCAGAAGTTCTCGTCGCTTCGCCCGGAACAGATCGCGGTCGGCGTCGCGGTTTTTCACGACGGTTTTGACGATGCCGTCCAGCTTGCGTCTTTGTGCTGTGCCTGAACCGCCAAGTCCATCGATCCGCTCCCTGGCCATCTTCAGCAGCATGTAGTCCTCGATCCCCATGCGCACGTACTCCCACCGCCGGCTGGGGATGACCTGCTCGGCGGTCTTCACATCCGTCGGGGGAGCGGGATAGCCCGGGCCGATGGGGTAGACCAGCGGCCAGTAGTTCTGGCTGACGGTCTCAGCGTCCCAGACGGGCGAGCGGCCGTTGTTGTGCAGCATGTTCCAGAAGTGCACGCCGGTCGCGCCGTGATGAAAGGCGGTCCAGTGCATATACCGGTAGAATCCCAACGGATCGCGCTCCTTGCCGCCGCCGAAGGCCGCGTCGGCTGCACCGTAGAACCAAAGCTCCCGGCCGCCGGAGCGCAGCATTTCATATCCATCGGGTGCGTTGTCGTATTCAAGCCGCACTGCGTGATGGGCGAAGATGTTCATCCCCGCGTCGACCATGCGCTGCACCGCCCTTCGCGACGCCTGCGAGTGGGTGATCATCGTCCGCACCTTCGGGTCCACTTCATGGGCCAGCTCGCAGACCTGCACCACCTTGGGATCCAATGTTTCATCGAACATCATGATTGCGAACTCGTCATAGTCGCGGCCACTTGATTTGAAGCGTTCGATGATGGTGGACAACCACGCGCGGAAGATCTCCTTGAACTCCTTGCTCATCCACGGCGCCGGACCGAACCAGTCCGAATGCGGCCGGTCGAGGTGCTGGTTGAAGGAGATGAAGAGGGTCAGCCGGGCAAAATCCTTGTGGAAAGCGATGAACTTGTCCAGGTCGGCATGGTCTATCTCGATGGGGCGAACGATGTTGCCCTTGGCGTCTTTCTTCGGCTTTGGCCAGACGCCGCCGCCCGCGCCGATCGTGATGCGATGTTCGAGCATGGACTGCCGCACCAGTGGAAACAGCGGATGTTCGCCGGTGTTCAGGTCCGACCAGTTGCCGGTCCACAGCGGCGTCTCGCGCGACAATGTGACGTTATGCACGCGCGCTTTCAGTGGAATGCGGTGCGCGGCCTTGCCGACTTTGATGTTGACCTGATAGTCATAGACACCGGGCTTGGCGCCGGTGGACTCAGCGCCGATCCACACCAGCTTCGATTCGCCGGAGGGAATCACATGAGGGCTGTCGGTCAGCAGCAGGATATCGGGAACGTAGCGCGCGTTGGTGGTTTCGAAGAAACGCGCGACGCGCGGCGTGACGGTCGGGCCGCCGGCGTGGGTGCCGGTGACAGTGACGCTCAGCGGCTGCGTGCTGTCCGTGAGATTCGCGACGCCCAGCGCCGTGGCCTCCAGCGCGTTGATCGCGGCGTGGACCGAAGCGCTTTGAGGCGGGCTCAGCGTGTTGGGCAGGGACAGCATTGTGAACCTGCCATCCGGCACGGTTTCCCACACTAGCGTGTGCTTGCCGTACACCTGCCGCGCGCGATCGCGGTGGTCGGCGGTGAACGCGGCCCGTATCTGCGCGTAATTCCTGCCTTCTGTGAGGGCTCGCCTTCGGGCGGCGTCGAGGTCCTGCTGCTGCGCTTTGGCGTGCCTGGCGGGCCAACTCTTGATGTGACGCTCCACGGGCGCGGTGAGGTAGGCCATCAGGTTGCCGGCGCGCTTGCCGCCGGCCAGCAACTCCTGCAACTGCTGCGCCCCGCTGGCCGTCAGCGCCGACTGCACGGGCAGTTGCGACCTGGGATCAGCCGGACGCCGGCCCATGATCTCGATCTCATCCACGAACACGAAGTAGTGCGGCGCCGGCGCCATCGCCACCACCGCCACGTACCGCGCCCGCACGCCGCCGAGTGGAACCTTGATCTGCACGCCGGCGCGCACTTGCTTGTCCACGGGCGGCACCGGCGGCGCCACATGCTCGCCGCCCGGCACGTAGGATCGGCCATCCAAACTCAGAAAAACGCGAAGCCCCACCTCCACGACGTCCGCGCCGCCCCCGCCCGCCGTGTAGAAGCGCAGTTTGTTGAGCGTCGCCTCTTCGCCGAGGTCGAAGTGTACGACAATCGGCACGTCGACGCCTCTAGCCCAGCCCACGCACGATTTCTTCACCCACATGTTGCCCGCGTACTGCGTGACGCCATCGGTGAGCTGCTTGATGTCCCCATCATCCTTGCAGTGGTTATACATCGGCTGTGGGAAGTAGCTGTACTTGCGCTTGAGAACAAGGTTCTCATCCTCTTCGCCGAATACCGACATCGAAGGAATGAGACAAACCAGTGCAAGCCAAATCACTTTTCTCATCGATTGACTCTCATGGTATTGATCACACGCAGTACCCGCAAACGCCGGTTGTGGGGTCTTGCGGTTGAACTTCGCCGCGTAGGCCTGGTGCGTGTCGCGGAACGTCCGCCCCAGCGATTCGGCCGCCGACGGCGTGGCCACCAGATGCACGCCTGGGGCGGCGTAGCCTTGGCGAAGCCGTCTGGTTGGTCATGAGGCAGTAGGCCGCGATCGACAGGCCGTGCCGCCGGCCGTACTCGCCCAGCAGGGAAAGGTACAGCCGGCGGTCGGCGTCGTCGGCGAACACATCACACCGCCGGTTGCCGCGCTGCGTGACACTTGTCGGGCCGAAGCCTCCGGCGAAGGCTGATGATGGGCCACGCCGGGTACCACCACTCTCGGCATCCTGGGCATGCCTGGATTCTACCCCGAAAACCGCGGCTGTCGGTATCGGTCCCCGCAACCCCGCCGACCGAACCACACCCGCTCGCGCCCGGTCCGCCTCGGCCGATGCTCGGGGCGAACGAGTCGCCGGGGCGACCTGCCATCCCCGATGCACTTTGATGGCGGGCAGGTTGGCTGTCCTCTCAACATTGCATCCCTGAAACATGGCCAGTATCATTAGCTGGAGATTGGGCTCTGCTGTGAAGGAGATGCTGGCATGCGCGCGGTTCTGACCTCCTGCCTTTTCATCCTGTGTTGCCTGGGGTGTGAGCGTTCCTCGGCTCCTGTTCCGGGCCGCGAAGTGAAATTCCCCGATGCCGTCGCATCCATCGCCAGTAAGACCGTTGCCGAGGACGGGTTCTCCTCGCCTCTCGCTCGACCTGGCGTTGTCAACGGCACTATGCTCACGAAGAATGCGGCCTACTACTGCGTGGTTAATTGGACGTATTTCGGAACAGACGAGAGCGGCGATGTCTATGAGTTCGTCGTTGGCCTGGCTGCTCCGCCGCCCGAATCGCCGCTACCGACCACGCTACCTCAGGTCAGACGCCTCGTGAAATACACGGGAACGAAGCTTGAGATCTATGCGGATGACTTTGTGCAGATTACGCTTCACCCGAAGTCTCCGAAGTAATAGTTTGTGGCATCTTCATCTGATGCTCTTTAACCTCGTTGGCGATCCCAGCGCGGACGAATACCGCCCGGCGTCCCGGGGACAGATACCACAACTGGCGGGCTCAGCGAGTCCCGGCGTAGTGGATCGCCCCGTTGGCATGTCCCTATTGTAGTGCGGAGGGGGGGGGATGGGAAGGGCGGCGCGAGAGATCTCTTGGGCGCGCCGGTCTCACGCGGCACTACACGTGGGTTGAGGGGTGGCGTGGCGAGGCCCGACGTGGTCGGGCATCGCCACGGGGAAGGGCGGACGCCGTGGCGATCTGCTTCCGGCTTCGCCTTTGGCTACGCCGGACAAGTCGCATCTCGCCACACCACCCGGCCGGCGGCGCGACTTGCGGCACTACACATAGGGTGCAGGGGTGGCGTGGCGAGGCCCGACGTGGTCGGGCATCGCCACGGGGAGACGAGTGACGGGTAAACGGCTTACCGAGCGAGTTGCGCAATGGCAAGGACTTACGTCATTTCCGGCGGCCGGGTGTTTACGCGTTCGGCGGCCGGCCGGGAGTGCGTAAGGTTTTCTCATGGATTCCGTTACGCGAATCGAGGCCCGGCATTCAACGGGTAAACATGTTTACTCATCGCCCGGCCGGGCGAAACCTCTTGCGGAGGTGCGGAGATGCAGTCGGGTAGGGTGGGATGCGAAGAGCAGGAGGGCCGAACCCACCCGGCGCGGGGCCTCGGCCGGGCGGGGCGGGCGTCGCCTAGATGCGAGCCAGATGCTTCGTCGAGAAGCGCAGTCGGGACGAGCCGCCAACCCGTAGCTCGTCATTGTCCTTGAGGACCTGCATGCAGAAGGAGACGCGATGCCCGTTGAGATAGACCTCGGCGTCGGGGGCGGCGAACAGTTTCCACTTCTCGCCGTTGGATTCGCTGTGGCGGATGACGTAGACGGCCGAGCCGCTGCGCTCGTCGCCCTCATCGGCGACCACCGGAGTGGCCGGGTCGCCGGTCAGGAAGTAGACCTCGGCGTCGCCGTCCAGCGAAACGGCCGCCCACCCGGTGCCGTGCTGCTGCTCGATAAGGAAATGCGCCATGTTCACGTCTCCGCATACCGCGGGCCGGGGAATTCAGTCGATGTGGATGGCACGCGAGGGTTTCGGTCCGCCCAAGGCCCCCCCAACCGGATGTCCTTGCCAGCTTGCCTCAAGTGCTTGCCTGTTGGCAGCAAGTGTACACCATTCGTACCAAAGCCGGACGCAAGTCTGTCACCGAAGCTTGTACAGTCCTAATCATCGTCCGCATGGCCGCTCCTGTCAAGATAGCCTTTGCTCTTGCAGCGGATCGGGCTGGTTGGGGGCGCCCATCTCGCACAAGAACTGGCACTTTTTGTGTACTTTTTCTTGCAACCCGGATTTGCTGTTTGGATAATATGTGTGCCGGGAGGGCCCGTCGGGGGCCCCCAGCGTGTGCAAAGCCGGTCGAGAGGAGAAAAAAAGTCATGCAACTCGAAATTCGCCTGAAAAACATCCTTCGGGAGTATGGCCTGGACCGCCACGGCGTGACCGGGCGGATCGCCCGCGACCTGGACGTGCACCGGCACACGATCGGGAAGCTGTATCGCAACCAGTTGGCCAACCCGTCTCTGAAGGTGCTGGGGATGCTCTGCGCCTGGCTGGAGTCCCACGGGGTTCCGGCGGAGATCCTGCCTCAGGCCCTGCTGGGCTCCCGGGCCTCGGGCCTCTGGGAGGCGGTCGCCAGGCCGGGAACCGTCAGGATCTATCTCGGAGAGTATCAGCAGATCGAGCCGACCGCGCCGGAAATGCTCTGGGTCTCCAGGCGGGACTCCACGGTCGCCGGCGAGATCGTCCAGGTCCTCTCCACGCCGACCGTCGTCGGCGAGGGCCGGCCGAAGGTGCTCATCGAGCACGTCCCCTTCCGGTTTGCCACGCTGGGCTCGCACGTCAGGAAGGCGCAGTTCGAGCAGGACCTGGCGCGATCGCGGGAGATGTTCACGGAGATGCGTTCCCGCCGGGAGAGCGGCGCCTCCATTCTGGTCGGGAGCCAGCGGGTGAACTACATGGTCGAGCACCTGGTGGGCGACCTGTTCGGATGCGAACCGTTCCGCCCGCTGACCGATCAGATCCGGGTGCCGTTCTACCTGGTGTACCGTCGCATGGACCGCCCGGTGCCGAGCTGCTTCGGCGGGCAGCGAAACCCCCCGCGGCGGAAGAGCACGCGCCAGCCGGGCATCTACTACCTCACCGCCGACGCCGAGTGGACCCATTGCCCGTGGATCTCCAAGCAGGAAGACGCCGGCATCGTCATCACCGTCTACGACCCGGGGACGAAGGCGGTGGAGATGGCGGTGTTCGGCTTTTCCGGCCGGGGCACCGAGGCCCTCGGCAGGCAACTGCTTCGGGATGCGGATCCTTTCTGGCCCCCGTACGTGGAGTCGAAGGGCAGGCAGGTCGGGGTGTACGTATGCCGGTTCAAGATGGCGGCGGCGACCCGCGCCGACGCCGGCGAGGCCGTCCACCCCAGGGACCCGAAGCTGGCGGCGATCGACGCGAAGGTCCTCCAGAGGCACCTGGCATGAAGGGGGCAGGCGTCCGGGCTTGGCGCAGCGGCGGGCGTCGGCGACAATCCCGTCCATGGCGGAGGAGCTGCGAGTTCCGCTTCGAAAGCCGGCGCCCGACTGCCACCAGTTCATCCGCGCGGTCACCACCGACTACCAGCCGACGCGCCCCCCGCTGATCGAATACATCGTCGACCGCTCCGTGCTCCAGCCGGTGCTGGCCATGACCGGGCGGGAATGGGTCGACCCGGGCCCCGACCGCCAGAGCCAGGCGGCCTACTGGGACAACTTCATCGCCTTCTGGCACCACATGGGGTACGACTTCGTCCGGCTGGAGATCTCGATGCCGTTTCCGCGTCCCGACCGCCCTGGAGGCGACGGGGGCCGGTCGTACGCCGAGACCGGGCGAGGGCCCATCACCTCCTGGGAGGAGTTTGAGAGCTACCCCTGGCCGCGGGCCGAAGACGCGGACTTCTTCTGCTACGAGCACATCATCGAGCATCTGCCCGAGGGAATGGGACTGATCGCCAACCACGCCGGGGGAATCTTCGAGCACCTCAGCGGGCTGATGGGATACGAAACGCTCTGCCTGGCCCTGTACGACCAGCCGGAGCTGGTCCGGGCCGTAGCCCAACGGCTGGGTGAGCGGATGGAGGGGTTCTATCGCCGGGTCCTTCAGCTTCCCCGGCTGGTGGCGGTCTTTCCCGGCGACGACATGGGGTTCCGGTCGGGGACGCTGCTCCGGCCGGAGCAGTTGCGGAAGTACGCGCTCGGCTGGCACCGGAAATTCGCCGAGATGACCCACGCCGCCGGGCTGCCGTACTTCCTCCACAGTTGCGGCAACGTGGCGGAGATCATGGACGAGCTCATCGACGAGGTGGGCATCGACGCCAAGCACAGCTTCGAGGACGCCATCACCCCGGCCGCCGAGGCCAAGCGCCGATGGGGCGGGCGGATCGGCATCCTCGGCGGGGTGGACGTGGACAAGCTCACCCGGCTGCCGCCGCCGGAGCTTCGGAAGGTTGTGCGGAAGGTCATCGACGACTGCGCGGGCGGGGGGCGTTTCGCCGTCGGCTCGGGAAACAGCATCCCCGATTACGTCCCCCTGGAGAACTTCCTCACCATGATCGACGAGGCCCTGCGATAGCGTCGGGCGGGGCGCCTACCGCAGGAGCTTTCCGGCCAGGCCGGCGGCCAGGGCCGCCGCCGCCAGGAGGACGAGGGCGGCGAAGTACTCCCGGAGCCGCTGGCCCCGAAGCCGGCGGCACAGGGCCGCGCCGATCTGAATGCCCACCGTGCTGCCCACCAGCAGCGACATCGCCACCGCCAGGTTCACGTTGCCCAGCATGCCGTGCTTGATCGTCCCGGCGATCGAGCCGAACAGCACCACGCTCAGGCTCGTGCCGACCGCCTGGTGCGGGCTCAGCCCCACCACCAGGATCAGCATCGGCACGAACAGGACGCCCCCGCCGACGCCCATCAGCCCCGTCACCACGCCGACCGTGACGCCCACCAGGCACAGCCCCGGGAGGCTCACGCCGGTGAGCCCGGCTGCGGGCAGGTCGACCCGCGGCCCGATCGGCAGGCGTTGGAGGAGGGTCGGCTTGGCGCGCTTCTCGCCCGCCCGCCGGTAGACCATGTACGCCGTCACCAGCAGCAGGACGATGAAGAGGCACTTCATGAACGTGTCGAAGCGGTCCGAGCCCCCCCGGCCGAGGGACGCCTCGAGGTGGTCGTGCAGCGTCGCCCCCAGCACCGCACCCACCACCGCCCCGGCGCCGAGGATCAGCGTGCCCCGGGGCTCCACGTTCCGCATCCGCGCGTGCCGCGACGCCCCCGACGCCCCCGAGCCGATCGTGAACGCCAGGCTGCTGCCCACCGCCAGGGGCCAGTCGATGCCGAACAGCACCCGCAGCAGCGGGACGATCAGGAACCCCCCGCCCACGCCGAACAGCCCCGTCAAGATGCCCACCACGAAGCCCAGCCCCGCCAGCGCGCACAGCAGCAGCGGACCCGACAGGTAAGGCGAGATTCCCCCAAGCCCGCTCATTCGAGCCTCTCCGTTTGGCCTTCCCCGCCGGCGCCCCGCCTCCCCCGCACCCATTGAAACAGGAACTCGATCAACAGCCCGTATGCCAGCGGCGCCGCCACGTACGACGCGATTTCAAGGAACTTCCACACGGCCCGTCACCTCGGGGCACCCTAGCGGAAAACCCTCCGCGCTGCAACGGCGTCGGGAAAGACTACGGCTTCCTTCGCAGCGCCCGGAGCGTCTCGGCGTTGACCTGGTCGGAGTCCCGGCCGGCGGCGGTGGTCTCCTTGGGCGTCTCCAGGATCATCGGCACGCGGGGGAGGCGCGGGTCGTTGACGAAGCTCGCGAACCCTCGCCGGCCGATCCGCCCGCGGCCAATGTGCGCGTGGCGGTCGCGCCGGCTGCCGAGGGCAGCGGCGGAATCGCTCAGATGGATGCATCGCAGCCGGTCCAGCCCCACGAGGCGGTCGAACCGGGCGAGGGTGCGGCGGCAGGCCTCCGGCGTGCGGAGGTCGTAGCCGGCGGCGAAGACGTGGCAGGTGTCGAGGCAGACGCCGAAGCGGCGGACGCGCACCACGCGGGAGAGGATCTCGGCCAGGTCCTCGAAGCTGCCGGCGAGCTGTCGCCCGGCCCCGGCGGTGGTCTCCAGCAGCAGGCACACCCGGCGGTGCCGGCAGCCGTCCATCAGCCCGTTCAGGGCATCGGCGACGCGGGCGATTCCCTCCCGCCGCCCGGTGCGCCCCGGCGAGCCCGGATGCAGAACGTACAACCCCACGCCCAGGCGCCCGCAGCGGTCCAGCTCCTCGGCGGCGGCCGCCATCGACCTCCGGCGGAGATCGGCCCCCGCCGCCAGGTTCACCAGGTACGAGCCGTGGGCCACCACCGGCGAGATGCCCCCCCGGCGACACGCCCGGCGAAAGCGCGCCGCCGCCTCGTCCGTCAGCGGCGGACCGCGCCACCGCAACGGGTTGCGGACGAAGATCGCCAGCGTCGGGAAGCCGAGCTTCACCGCCCGCTCGACGGCCTTCTCCGCCCCGCCGGCGACGCTCAGATGGGCCCCGAGCAACATGGCGGCATTGTAATGGCTCGGCCCCCGGCCCGCCGACGGCCAAACCACAACCCGCGCGTGAAAGCCGCAGCGTAAAATGGTAAACAGGAAGACCCGTGGCCAAGCACTGCGAGACATTCGAGCACCCCGCCGACCTCGGGCTGGCGGCGCGGGCCGACACCCTCGCCGAGCTGTTCGAGGCCCTGGGAGAAGGGCTCGCCGACCAGATCTGCCCCCGCCGGGCGGTGGCGGCAAGGGAGAGAAAGAAGCTCCTCGCCCGGTCGGAGGACGTCGAGTCCCTGGCGGTGGAGTTCCTCGGCGAGCTGCTGGGCCTGTTCCACCTGGAGAAGTTCCTCGCCCGCCAGGTCCGCGTCGAGCGGATTTCCGAATCGGCCGTCCGGGCGGAAGTGACCGGCGAGCGATACGATCCGGCCCGGCACGAGCTGGGCCCCGAGATCAAGGCGGTGACGTATCATCAGCTCGAAGTCGCCCGCCGGCCCGGCGGGGAGTGGATCGCCCGGGTGATCCTCGACCTGTAACCCCCCGCCCCGACATGGGGTCAGGTCTTGATTAGTGATTAGGCCCGCGGATATGGGGTCAGGTCTTGATTAGTGATTAGGCCCCCGACATGGGGTCAGGTCTTGATTAGTGATTAGGCTTGACTTCTTCGGGGAGGTTGCGGTATGGGAGCGGCATGGCGAGACCTTTGCGGATCGAGTACGCGGAGGCGGTCTACCACGTGACGGCGCGGGGCAACGGGCGGCGCGCGATTGTCGGCGACGATCGCGACCGGGACAGGTGGCTTTGGCTGCTCGGGCGGACGGTCGGGGCGCGCCACTGGCGGGTGTTCGCCTTCGCGCTGATGGACAACCACTTCCACCTCTTCTGCCAGACGCCGGAGGCCAACCTGTCGGCGGGGATGCGGGACCTGAACGGCGGCTACGCCGGCTACTTCAACGCCAGGCACCGCCGATCCGGGCACCTGTTCGGCGGGCGCTTCAAGGCCGTGCTGGTCGAGAGCCAAGGCCACTGGCTCGAAGTGAGCCGCTACGTTCACCTCAACCCCGTGCGGGCCGGGCTCGTTGCCAGGCCCGAGCAATGGAAATGGAGCAGTTGCCGCGGATACCACCGGGCGGCGCGGCGGCTGGGGTGGGTTGACTACGCGACGGTCCTGGAGGCCTTCGGCGGGGAATCCTCCTCCGCCCGGCGGGCCTACCGGGCGTTCGTGGAGGAGGGGCTCGGCCGGCGGCTCGATTCGCCCCTGCGGGCGGCCGTCCACGGAATCGCCCTGGGCTCGGAGGCGTTCCTCGAGACGGTCCGGCGCAGGCTCAGGCCGCAGGCGCCCGACCGTGACGTGCCCGCCCTGGCCCGCATGCAGGAGGGCCGACGGCCCGGGCTGGAGCGGATCGCCGCGGCGGCGGCCCGCGAGTTCGGCTGCGATCGCGATCAATGGCGACCCGGGCGCCGATGCGACGACCTCGGCCGGGCGGTCGCCGCGTATGCGGCGCGCCGACTGGGCAACCCGCCGGCACGGGCGATCGCCGAAGCCCTCGGCTACCGGGACGTCAGCAGCGTCTCCGTCGCATGCCGGCGCCTGGAGCGGGCCATGGAACAACCCCGCCTCGCGCGGCGCGTACAGACGCTTGTCCGGAAAATCGCCACTAATCACTAATCAAGACCTGACCCCATGAGGGGCTAATCACTAATCAAGACCTGACCCCATGGGGGAGAGGAGGCGGCACGATGGCGAAGCGCAGGTCCACGAACAAGGAGAAGACGAAAAAGAAGGCCGGGCGGAAGAGGCCCAGGGACCGCCGGTTGTACGCCCTGGAGGTCTCCATCATGAGCGGGCCGATGACCGAGGAGTTCGCCAAGCGGAATCCGGAGGTCTCGCGGACCATCCAGATCCGGGGCGACCAGACACTGGCCCATCTGCATG
This sequence comes from uncultured Planctomycetaceae bacterium, assembly GCA_964575155.1. Taxonomy (GTDB): domain Bacteria; phylum Planctomycetota; class Phycisphaerae; order SM23-33; family SM23-33; genus CAZNSB01. The sequence goes on from CAZNSB010000073.1 coordinate 13,466, forward strand.
AGGCCATCTTCGACGCCTTCGGGCGCTACGAGGAGCACATGTACGAGTTCCAGCTCGGCAAGGGCCCCCACGACCCGGAGGGCGAGTCGTACGTGCTTCCCATGGTCGCCGAGAACCCTCTCGGGCTGCTTGACGAGCCGGCCGGGCTTGTCACCCGCACGACCGTAGGCTCCCTCGGCCTGAAGGTCGGCCAGGCGTTCGGCTACTGGTTCGACTACGGCGACGACTGGTGGCATCAGCTCAAGGTGGTCGCCATCGAGGAGGCCGCCCCGCCCGGGACCTACCCCAAGGTGACCAAGCAGGTGGGGGAAAGCCCGCCCCAGTACATGTGGGAGGAGGACGAGGAAGACGACGACGAGGAAGACGACGAAGAAGAGGAGGAGGATTGACCGGGTTCGGGCGGCGGGCAGGTCGCCAGGACCAGGCGATCCGCCGGGGCTGCGCCCCGGCCTACAGAAAAAGGTGGGTTGCCTGCGGCAACCCGGCCTACAGGCTGGTTATCGGCAAGAAGATGAGGGTGACAGCAACGGCTGGGGGCCGGGGATCCACGTAGCGCTTTTCCCAGCAGCCACTTAGGTCAAGGCCGATTGACGGCACTACACTATAGGGT
>CAZNSB010000074.1:0-7540 GCA_964575155.1 uncultured Planctomycetaceae bacterium
CGCTGGACCTGCATGCCGCCAAGCTCGGGACCGACCGCGCCCGAGGCGCCGACGCCCTGGTGGTGGTCCGCGACATCACCGACCTGGCCCGCGCCGTCGCCATGAAGGCCCAGTTCGTCGCCAACGCCTCGCACGAGCTCCGCACGCCCCTGGCCACCATTCGGGCGGCCGTGGATTCGCTCGCTTCTTCCCCTCCCCCGGATCAGCAGGCCCTTCAGAAGTTCGTCGCCATCCTCGACCGGCACGTCACCTGCCTGGAAGAGATGACCAAGGACCTCCTGGACCTCTACCAGGTCGAGGGCGCCGGCAGGCGGTTTCGCCGGGAGCGGATTCGCCTCGGCCGGCTGGCGGAGTGGGCAGAGGGCAGCTTTTCGGGCCCGGCCTCGGAGAAGCGCCTGGGGCTGGAGGTGCATTGCGACGATCCCTCCTTCGAGCTCATCTCCGCCGGCGCGCTGGTGCAACTGATCCTTCAGAACCTGATCGACAACGCGATCAGGTTCACGCCCCCGGGCGGGCGGGTGGAATGCCGCTTCGAGGTACGAGGAGATTCCCTCCGCATGCGGGTGGCCGACACCGGGTGCGGAATCGCGCCGGAAATCCAGGACCGCGTCTTCGAGCGCTTCTTCCAGGCCGACCCCGCCCGCAGCGGCGACCGCAAGGGCCGGGGCACCGGGCTGGGACTGGCCATCGTCAAGCACGCCGCCGAACGCCTCGGGGCCACGCTCGCCCTCGAGAGCACGCCGGGGGAGGGGACCACCGTGACGGTGGACCTGCCCCCCCGGCCGGAAACGTAGCCTGCCCTCGCTGGGCAGGCAGGCGGCTGCGGGGTTTGCAGCCGTGCCGATCCTCCCCGCCCAGCACGGCTGCAGACGGCGCAGCCGTGGCACCCCGCACCTGCCTCGGGACCTTATCGTCAACTGCTATGGCTCACGGCTGCTTTTGTCCTGCGACTTGGCGCCGGCGCGAACGTGCTCGGCCCACTGCTTCTGGAGGGCGGGGAAGTCGGTCCCGAGGGCCCCGGTGACGATGGCGTACGCCGACTTGCCGGAGTTGAAGGCGGCGATGACGGCCGGGAGCTGCCGGCGGTAGCGGAGCATGAGCAGCTCGGCGAGCGTGGCCGCCTGCCAGTAGTCCTTGACGGCGATGCGTTCCATGTCCATGAGCCGCTTCAGGGGCAGCATCCTTCCCTCGGCGAGCCAGCGTGCGAAGTCGCGGCGGTTGGCTGAGTCGGGAAAGAAGCGAAGCTGCACGGCGTTGGCGATTCCCTCGGTGAGCCAGTTGCCGTCGTTTCTCAATCCGTGCCGCTGGTACAGCCAGACGTGGGCGAACTCATGGCAGAGCACCGGCGGGCGCGCCGCGAAGGCCTCGGCCGTGTCGTAGTACGTGGCGCAGAAGACGCGGTAGGAGTATCCTTCCGTCGCGACCGGCGCGAACGAGCCGCCGTAGTAGGCCCCCACGCGCCGCCACAGGGCAAGGTACTGCCGACGCCTGGCATAGACCGCCAGGGCGACCGGCCGGTCGGCCGGGCGCGTCGCCGGGGCGCTGCCCGAGGCCGGCCGGCCCGGCGGCAAGAGCCCCTCCAGGAATCCCTTCGCCGCGAGAACCTCCGCCAGGAGCTTCCGCCCATCTATCGCCGCGTCGGTCCACAGCACGATTCCCCGACGGCGAACCGTCTCGACGCCCGCGCCCGCCTCCGCCGGAAAGCACATCCGGCGCTGCCCGGCGACGTCCGGGTCCCCGGGCCGGGGCCTCGCGCCAGGTTCCACTCGCGCGCCGATGGAAAAAAGGCACGCGCACAAGGCAATCGAGGCGGCGGCGCGAACCGACCGGCCTGCGAGACTTCCACCGTCCATTGCCCTCACCGACATTTCGCCCTCGTTGACGGTTCGAGGCCGCCGCCGGATGTCTCTTCTACCTTCCGGGCCCGCCTGGGTGGGGTTGCTGGGGGAGCGGGCGGGGTCCGGCCCGGAGGACGGCATGGGCGTGCCGGGCGAAGTGCCCGCGGAGGTCCCTGGCGTATTCGGAGAGGATCTTCTCACCCACGCCGGCCTTGTCGCCGCAACGGTACAGCGCGCGCGCAAGGTACAGCTCCCGCAGGGCGTCGCGCCGGGTGCTCGTGTCGGTGCCGCAGCGCATCCGCTCCAGCGCGGCCTGGATCGTCTGGATGGCGTAGCCGGTCATTCCGGGCTTGGCCAGCACCTCCGCCAGCGGCCCGGCGGCGGCGGGGTCGCCCACCCGCTCCAGCGCCAGCGCCACGGCCCGGTGGTGCGAGAATTCCTTCCCGGCGTCGAGGAGCCTGACCTTGGCGAGGATGGGGGGCACGGCCCGGGGGTCGCGTGTGCGGCCGATGGCGCAGATGAGCCTGTCCAGGGGGCTCATGTTGGCGCCGAACTGTCCCATCCCCCGGTATCGCCAGCCCTTGTCCCACTGGGGCGCTTCCTGCACGGCGGCGATGAGCGTCTCCAGCCCCCCGGCGTCTCCCAGGACCGCCAGGGCGAGGGCGTAGGTGAGCTTCTCGCGGCCGTCGGCGGCGTCGGCCCAGGCCTTTCGCAGCAGCGGCAGCGCCTCGGCGGGATGGGCCAGCACGATCGCCGCCTCCCTGGCGGGCGGGCGCTTCGTGTCTTGGGGGGCGAGGCCCGCGACGGCCCGGGCGATGCGTTCGGCCGGCAGGGGGCAGGAGTCCTCCTCGGCGAGGACGCTTTGAGGCACGCACCCGATCTCCACGAGGTGTCTCTGGAGGGCGCGGACGTCGATCCGGCGCGTCTGGCCGTTCTTCTTGGCGGCCAGGGCGGCGGCGGCCCCGGCGGCGTAGCCCTGGTTCTGGAGGTCCGGCTGCATGCGGAGGAAGGGGATGGCGTCGCGGTGGGCGCCGACGCCCAGCCCGGTGACGATCAGCCCGTCCAGCCCCCTGGGCAGCAGGGACCGGTAGGGCGTGTACGGGCGGCAGGTGCCGGGGTGGGACAGCAGGAAGAACGGATCCGTGGTGTACCCGTGGGTGTCGTAGTTGGTCCGCGACTGGGCGATGGTGTCGGGGTAGGTCCGGCCCATGACCTGGTCGAGGATGGTCAGCGTGGACTCGCCGACGATGCGGCGCCGCTCGCGGGTGTCGATGAGCTGGCCGGCGTCCCATGAGCGCCCGTACTTCGCACGCGTGTAGATGAACAGGTGCGTGACGTCCACGATGTCCGTCTCGTCGGTCATGGTGAAGTCGGTGTTGGTATACCCGGCGTTCAGCCTCAGCGGCGGCAGCCCGGTGCCCTGGACGGCGATGTCGGTGGCGTCGACGTAGCGGGTCGGCGCCCCGGCGGCGGCGGCGATGTCCGCGGCGCCGGTGGAGTCGATGACGGTCTTGGCCAGGACCACCCCCCGGCCGTGGGGCGTGGCCACGACCACGCCCGTCACCCGCCCCTCCGCCACCACCGCCCCGCAGCCCAGGCACCCGAACCACACGTCCGCACCCGCCTTGCCCAGCGCCCGGCGCCACCATTCCATCTTCCGGGGGATTGGCCAACTGCCCCTTCCGACGGCTGCGTCCACCTCGCGGGTGAAGCCCCCGCGGTATCCCCCGTAGTACTTGGCGATGGCCCCCAGCGTGCCGACGCCGCCGAGTGCGTACTGAAACTCGACCACCAGCGTCTTGGCGCCGCCTCGGGCGGCGCCGATGCCGGCGGGCGCGCCGCTGGTGCCCCCGCCAATGACCACGACGTCGTACTTGCCCAGCACCGGGAGGGGGCGGGCCTCGGCCGGGATCGTCGGGGGCTTCCCGATCGGGCGGACGCCGGTCAGCAGCTCGCGGACCTCGCCGGCCTGGGCCGGGCCCGCCGGGGCCCCGACCAGCCTGGCGCCCTTCGGCGCGGGCAGGGCCTTGGCCTCGGCGGCGGCCGCCGCCCCGACCCGCGCGCCGAGGTCAATCTGCCCCAGCGGCGAGAGCAGCTTCTCGGCGCGCTCGCGCGGGACCCCGGCGCAGCCGCCGAGGACATACAGCCGATCCACGCCGCCCGGCCGGAAGGCCTCGAGGCCCACCTTCTCCGCGCCGGGCCAGTCGCCGGTGACCTCGGCCCGCGCCTTCATGGCGTCCGGGGGCACCCAGAAGACCCACTCGGAGGCCCACAACTGGTCGGGATGATATGTCATGTCGCGGGCGGCGCTCTCTGCGCGGGCCAGCGACCCGTAGCTGCTGTCCGCCAACGGCAGGCGGAGGGTGTACTCCGTGACGGCCACTGGCACGGAGACCCGCCTGCGGCCGGCCTTGGCCCGGATCGTCCGGGTGAGCCGCATGCCCGGCAGTTGCCGAGCGGTCAGGTCCTTTCCTTTCCGGGCCTCGCCGCCGATGACCACGCGTCGGAAGGTCTTCGTTCCCGGCGGGAAGGGGCGGAACTCGGCCCCGGCCAGGCGGGCGGCGGTCGCGCGGGGCGTGGCGTCGATGATCACCTTGCCGAGCACGGCCTGCCGGCCGGCGCGGTTGGCCATCACGATCCCGCAGGGCCTGCCCGCCTCGTCGCCGAGCACGTCGGTGACGTAGCACCCGAGCAGGAACGTCACCCCGGCTTCCAGCAGCGCCTCATCCAGCGTTCTCTTGAGGTGCAGGGGCGTGGTGCGGCAGCGGACGGCGGGCCGGGCCTCCGGCCGGGGCGCGCCGGCGGGTGCGAGGACGAGGATCTCCCCGATCAAGACCCTTTTCGCCCCCTCGGCCTTCCTCACCGAGAACCGGACGTATCGCGCGGTCTTTCCGACTTCGGCGGTCAGGGCGAGGGCGGCGTCGGGCTCGGGCTTCTGCGGGGGGGCGGCGTTCCGGATGACCGCCACCTGCCGCCAGCTCTTCCCGTCGCTGCCGACGGAGACCGTCACGCCGGCGACCTGGAAGTCGCGCGTGTGGTACAGCATCACGTGCGCCTTTCCCACGTCGCGGGGCTTGCCCAGGTCGGCGGTGATGTTGACGTCGCCGCCGTACTCGACGCTTTCGGTGTGAGGCCGGCCCCACGAGCCGTCGGTGAGCATCGAAGCCGGGTCGGTGTCCTTGTGCCGGCCGGTCGAGGGCCTGTCCGCGCCGTACTTCACCGGCAGCAGGTTGGCCCGATCGATGGCGGGGCTCGCCAGCGGCCCGGTCGGGGAAAAGATCCTCCGCGCCAGCTCGCTCGTCGGCACCTCGCCCGCCTCCAGCCACAGACGCAGCGGGCCGCAAACGTCCTCCCCCAAATAGTGCCGCGGGGCGGCCAGGAAGACCTTCGCCCCGGCCTTGGCCGCGGCGGCCGCCGCCGAAACCGCCCCCGTCCCGCCCCCGACGACGACCACGTCGACGTCACCGGCCACGGGGACCTGGCGGGCCGATTCGAGAATCGCCGGTGGATCGCCCGCCAGGGGAGGCGGCCCGGCCGCCAACAGGGCCAGCGCGATCGCAATCTGCTTCATCGACACCGCTCCTTCCGCGGGGTGCGCGTGCCACGGTCGCCGAACAGCCGCCCCTGAACGCGAGCGGCGTCTCGAGCGCTCACGGCCGGGGTCCTCGGTTCGGAGGGTCGCCTTTCCAGAGTTCGGCCTGGAACATGGTCGTCAGGTCGAGGACGCCGCAGGTGGCCTGCGAGAGGGCCTGGGCCACGCGGTGGTAGGCCCTTTCCACCGGGTTGGGGTAGCCATAGCCCTTCTCCCGCCGGAGGACGCGGACGCGGTCGAACCCGGCCCTCTCGGCGGCCAGGCGCGCCGCCTGGATGGTCCAGTACGTCTTGTGGTCCAGCTCCAGCCTGGGCAGAAGGTCGATCCCGAAGAGGCGCCGAAGGCACACGGCGATTCGGATCGGGCGCGAGAGGCTGGAGACGCGGACGAAGACCAGCCCCGGGTCCGCCAGTTTCCGCAGCGCCGTTCGGAGCAGCTCCACGGGACGGTCGACCAGGCACAGCACGTCGCTCATGGCGATCAACTGCACCGAGCCGTCGGCGATCTCGGGCGCATCCAGCGCCGCGTAGGCGGGCATGGTGCCGGCCTGGCGGTGGTATTCCAGGACGGGCTGGGAGACGTCCACCCCGATGGGCTCCCATCCCGCCGCCTTGAACTTCAAGGCCAGGTGCCCGTAGCTGCACCCGAAATCGACCATCCGCCGCGGCCCGGCGGAGTCGAAGTACGCGGCGGCGCGGCGGACCATCTCGGTGAAGGGGCGCTCCTTGATCTTCCGCCAGTCGGCCTCGTTCGCGTGATCGACGTAGCTGACGTTGTCGAAATGGTCCTCGGCCCGCAGGTCCGGGCTGCGGAAGACGAGCTTGCATCGGGAGCACACCCACAGATGCGGGACCTGGCCCGGCGGCGCCGCCTGCACGCCGTGGGCAAGGGCGGAGACGCACAGCGGCCCTCCCCGTAGCCGACCGAAACACGCCGGGCAGAATGCCGGCGCCCGGGAGGCGTGCTGGATCGCCCTTCGGCCGCTCATCGAAAACGCCTTTCGAGCCGGCGCCCGGGGGCTCGGCTACTGCGTCACCCGTTGACGGGCTCGCCGAGGAGGGCCTGGACCTGGCGGAGCTTGGCGGCCAGCAGCTTCTCGTCCTTGGCCTCGAGGTTCAGCCTCAGCAGCGGCTCGGTGTTGGACGGGCGGACGTTGAACCACCAGTCGTCGTACTCGATGGTCACGCCGTCCAGCCGGTCGATCCGGGCGTCGGAGAACTTCTCCGCCAGCTCCGCCATCTTCTCCTGCTTTTCGGCGACGCGGAAGTTGATCTCGCCGCTCTGGACGAATCGCTTCAGGGGGGCGATGAGCTCGCTGAGCGGCCGGCCGGTGGCGGAGACGACCGAGGCGACGACGGCGAAGACGATAGCCCCCGAGTCGGCGTTGTAATTGTCGCGGAAGTAGAAGTGCCCGCTCAGCTCGCCGCCGAAGACGGCGTGGGCATCGGCCATGGCCTTCTTCATGAAGGCGTGCCCGACGCGCTCCCGCCGGCCGATGCCGCCGGCGGCGCGAATCTCCTCGGCGACGACGCGCGAGCTTCGGATGTCGTAGACGACGGCCGAGCCCGGGCTCAGCGCCAGGAAGTGCCTTCCCAGCAGGGCGGTGATGTGATCGCAGCGGACGATCTGGCCCTTTTCGTCCACGAACATGCAGCGGTCGGCATCGCCGTCGAAGCAGATGCCGAAGTCCACGTCGTTCTTGCCGACGGCGTCCTGAAGCTGCCTGAGGTTGGTCTCGATCAGCGGGTTGGGCGGATGGGAAAACCCCTTCCCCAGCTCGTAGTTGATGGGGATGGTCTCCAGCTCGGTGCCGTCGAAGACGCGCGGCATCATCTGCCCGGCCATGCCGTTCGAGGCGTCCACCGCGATCTTCAGCGGGCCGGACAGCCGCAGGAAGCCCAGCACGTGCTTGCGGTACTCCTCCCACAGGTCCATCGCCTGAACGTGGACGTTGTCGTCGCCGCGGGGCGTGCGGCGGATGGTGGAGACGATGTGACGGATCTCCTTCAGGCCCGTGTTCTCGCCGATGGGGCGGGCCTTCTGCCCGGAGATCTTGAACCCGGTGTACTCCATCGGGTTGTGCGAGGCGGTCACCTGGATGCCCCCGCAC
>CAZNSB010000074.1:7550-13801 GCA_964575155.1 uncultured Planctomycetaceae bacterium
GGTTGATGGCGAAGTAGACCTGCGGGGTGTCGACCAGCGACAGGTCCACGCAGCTCAGCCCGCTGGCCAGGATGCCTTCCACGAGGTGCTCGGCGAGCCCTTTCCCGTGCGGGCGCATGTCCCGTCCGACCACCAGCCGATTGGCGCTGGCCTGGCCGCGATCATATCCGCTCAGCAGGCTCCGGAGAAACTGCCCCGACGCGTAGCCGACCTTCCAGGCGAGCTCCTCGTCCACGTCGTCGGGATAGACGCCGCGAATGTCGTACGCCTTGAAAACCTTTTCCAGGTCGCTCATGCCAGCGCGTCCCTTCTGGTGCCGGGTCCTCCAGATTATTGTTCACCCGGCGCTCGAATGCAACCGAGTTGTGCGGGGGGGCGGGGGGAGGAATGGCCGGAAGGCCAGGCGGCGCGCATTTTTGGGTTCCATCCGGCGCGTCTTGACGATAGAAGTGTTACCCTGTATCGTCGGGCTGCCGGGTCGGGGCCCCGCGATGGATTGGTTGAGTTCACGGCAATGACGCTGGAACGCTCATACTGGATTGCAGCGGCTCTGGGGTGGCTCTGCGTGTGTCCCGCCGGGTGTGTCTCCCCCGGGGGCATCGAGCCCGATCTCATCACCCGCTACCAGCATTCCGTCCTGAACCGCTCGCCCCAGCGGCGGGCCGGCGAGAAGGGCCTGGACCTGCTCCGCCCGATCTCGGACACCGACGCGGTGCCGCTGAAGACGGCGGAGGACCCCAAGACGAAAGCGGCCAGAGTCGAGTTGACCCTGGCGCAGGCCATCCGGTTGGCGCTGCTGAACAGCCTGGACATCCGCGTGGTGGGTTTTGACCCGGCGATCTCGCGGGAGGCGATGGTGCAGGCGGCCGCCGAGTTCGACTACACGGTCTTCGGGGGCGTCTCTCACACCATCCAGGACGCCAGCACCGCCTTCACGTTCGGCGCCGGCAAGGCGCACACCACGGCGGGCCAGGTGGGCGTCCGCAAGAAGACCATCACCGGCGCCGACGTGAGCCTGAGCTGGGACCTGACCCGCACCCACGACAACAGCGCCTTCGCCACGCTCCGCCGGCGGTACGAATCGCAACTGGCCCTGGAGATCACGCAGCCGCTGCTGCGGAACGCCTGGCCGGACTATAACCTGGCCGGGCTGGAGGTGGCCCGGATCGGGGAGAAGGTCTCCTTCTCGCAGTTTCGCCAGAAGGTCGAGCAGATCGTCACCGAGGTCCAGACGACCTACTGGTCGCTGGCGCAGGCGCGCCGCGAGGTCGTGATCCAGCAGAGGCTGCTGGACAAGACCATCGAGACGCTGGACCGCGTCAAGAAGCGGCGCGAACTGGACGCCACGGAAGTTGAAGTCAAACAGGCCGAGGCCGCCGTCGAGACCCGCCGGGCCACGCTGCTGCGGGCGAAGAAGACCGTCGGCGACGTCCAGGACCTGCTGGTCCGATTGCTGGCGGACGAGAGGCTGGACCTGCTCGGCAAGTACGTCGTCATCCCGACGACGCCGCCGGTCGCCAGCAAGGTCACGGTGGACTCGGCCGACCAGCTCGTCAATGCCTTGCGGCACAGTCCGCTGCTGGAGCAGGCCCGGCTGTCGATCGAGACGGCGGACGTCAACGTCCGCGTCGCCAGGAACGAGACGCTGCCGAGCCTGGACCTGACCGCCTCGGTGACCTTCGACGGGCTGAAGGAGCACGCCGAAAAGGCCGTCAACGAGATGCTGAGCGAGCACTTCGTCAGTTGGCGCTTCGGGGCGACGTTCGAGTACCCCATCGGCAACCGCCAGCCGAAGTCGGTCCTCCGGCAGCGGAAGTTCGAGCGGCTCCAGGCCGTTACCGAGATGCAGAACCTCGCCGACCAGATCGCCGTTGCCATCAACGAGGCCGTTCGGCAGATCGAGACGACCTTCTCCGAGATCAAGGCCAACCGGGCGGCGGTGGCGGCCTCCCGAGCCCAGCTCCAGGCCCTGGAGGACACGGAGAAGATTCGCGGCCGGCTGACGCCGGAGTTCCTCCAGGTGAAGCTTTCCGCCCAGGAGTTCCTGGCCTCGGCCGAGCGGGCGGAGCTCCAGGCCACCATGGACCTCACCAAGGCCCTGGCGGGACTGGCTCAGATTACGGGGACCACGCTGAAGAAGCACAACATCAGGCTGGCGGCGGAGGCGGCGGCGGACTACGGGGCCGGGCGGAAGGGCGCGGCCGCCGGGGGCGGGGGCAGGTAGCGGGAGAGACCCGCGTCGGCAAGCGAGGGCGATCCACTCTGGTGTACTGTCAAGTTTGAATCCATGGGTGCCACGGCTGCGTTGTGTGCAGCCGTGCGGGCCCGGGGACAGGCACGGCTGCAAAAGGCGCAGCCGTGGCACCCCAAAATTCAATCTTGACGGAATACTAGTCGTCCCACCCGGCGGTGCCGCCCCGCGGGCGGGGTAGGCGCTTCCGGCACGGAGGAAAAATAATTACGGAATTTTTTCTGCGGTGACATAATGCTGTCACCGCGGAGGGCGATAAAGGAGCGGCGAGCATGCGAATCAGCAGGATCTACAGGATTCTCAGATTGATCACGATGCTCCAGAGCGGCCGCAGCTACACCGTCGCGGAGCTGGCGCGGGAACTCGAGGTCAGCCGCCGCACCGTGTTTCGCGACCTGAACATGCTGGAGATGGCCCACATCCCGTACTACTACGACCGCCAGCACACCACCTATCGAATCAACAATTACTTCTTCCTGCCGCCGCTGAACCTGACGCTGGCGGAGGCATTGGCGCTGCTGGTTTCGGCCCGGCGGACCAGCGGCTCGGCGGTGGCGCCCCTGGCCGCGGCCAGCCAGCGGGCGGCGATCAAGATCGAGAGTGTGCTTTCGCCGCCCGTGCGGGAGTACCTGGGCACGGTGATGGATCGTCTGGCCGTGCTTCCGCCCGCGCGGGCGCGGCACGAGGGGCTGGACGAGCTGTTCGACCGGCTGGTGGCGGCGGTCGCCGAGCGAAAGGTCTGCCGGCTCGTTTACATCAGCTTCCACGAGCGGAAGCAGATCCACCTGACCGTCCAGCCGTGGCGACTGGTCTTCGTGGGCAGGGCGTGGTACCTGATCGCCTACTCGCGCATGCACGGGCAGCGGCGGACCTTCAAGCTCAGCCGCTGCAAGAGGCTCACCGTGACCGACCGGACCTTCGACCCGCCCGATGACGCCTGCGGCGACCCCGGCTTCGGCGACGCCTGGTGCATGATCCCGGAGGGACAGACGCACGACGTGCACCTCCGTTTCGCGACCAAGGTGGCCGGCAACGTCGCCGAGGTCAACTGGCACCACTCCCAGCGCATCGAGTGGCGAGACGACGGGTCCATCGACTTCTTCGTGCGGGTGGACGGGCTGGGCGAGATCACCTGGTGGATTCTGGGCTACGGCGACCAGGTGAAGGTGGTCGCGCCGCGGGCGCTGGCCCGCCGCGTGGCCGCCGTCGCCGGCAGGGTCGTCGCCCAGTACGCTGGGAAGGGGGCCTGAGCCATGCGCGCGCTGGTACAACGGGTCGCGTCGGCCGAGGCGGAAGCCGACGGCCGGGCCATCGGGCGGATCGGGCGGGGACTGCTCGTCTACCTCGCCGTCGGCGTCGAGGACACGCCCGCCGACGCCGACTGGCTCGCCGAGAAGGTCGCTAACCTGCGCATCTTCGAGGACGAGGACGACAGGCTCAACCGGTCGGTGCGGGACGTCGCCGGGGAGGTCCTCGCCGTATCGAACTTCACGCTGCTGGCCGATGCCCGCAAGGGCCGTCGGCCGGCGTTTGCGGCTGCGGCCAAGTTCGAGCAGGCCCGGCCGATAGATGAGGCGTTCGTGACCGCGCTGCGGCGCGAGGGCGTGAACGTGGCCACCGGGAGCTTCGGGGCGAGGATGGTCATCCGAAGCCAGGCCGACGGGCCGGTCAACGTCGTCATTGACTCGCCCGCCCGGCGGTAGCGTTCCGCACTTGCCGGCGGACTCGCAGGTGACCGTCTCGGCAGGAGCACAGGGAGAATATTTGCCAGCGGTGGCAGGCCGGGGCCTCTTGACCGGCCTGAGCGCGTGCAGTCAGGACGCAAAGAGTGGCCCGGGCGTGGCTCCGGTAACAGAGCGAATGACCCCCGACCCGCCGGAATCGCGTTTCGGGCCACCCCTTTGCGCGCGGCAGGGCCGTCGGGTCCCTCCCCCCGCCGCCTTCTTGCCCGCGGCGCGTCCGAGAAACGGTTTCCCAAGGGCCGCACTGTCAGATTAAGATGGTTGTCGTGTTCACAGGCATCGTCCGACACGTCGGGCAGGTGGTGCGGGTGGCGGGCAGCCCGGAGGGCATGCGCCTGCGGATCGACGCAGGCCCGATGGCGGCGGGCCTGGGCGCCGGCGCCAGCGTCGCCGTGGACGGGGCGTGCCTCACCGTCTCGGCCGTTTCCGGCACCGAGGCCGATTTCGACGCCGTCGGGGAGACCCTCCGCCGGACCACCCTGGGCGGGCTGACCGGCGGCGAAAGCGTCCACCTGGAGCCCGCCCTCTCCGCCGGCGCCCCGCTGGACGGGCACATCGTGCAGGGTCACGTGGACGGGGTGGCCGAGGTGGTCCGAATCGACCGGGGCGCCGCCGGTCGCCTGCTCCACCTTGCCGCGGAGGCCGAACTCACCCGACAGATGGTCCCCAAGGGGTCCATCGCCCTGGCGGGGGTGAGCCTCACGCTGGTGGAGGTGGCCGGCGGGCGCTTCTCGGTGGCCCTGGTGCCGACCACCCTGGCCAGGACCACGCTGGGGGGCCTTGGCATCTCCGACCGTCTCAACGTAGAATTGGACATCATCGGCAAGTACGTCCGGCAGTACCTGCGGACCTTCGGCGACGGCGGAGGCGTGACCGTCGAGAAGCTCCGGCGGGCGGGGTTTCTCTGAGCAGGGACGGCGCCGCCCGCCGCTGTCGCGAACCGGACAACGAAAGGCATGAAACTGCCAATGCTGATGAGGCTCCGGCAGTTTGTACCATGGGCGAAGAGAATCCGGTCATCGGCATTACGATGGGTGATCCCTGCGGGATCGGCCCGGAGATCGTGGCCAAGGCCTTGGCCGACGAATCGCTGCGCGCCCGGGGCCGGTTCGTCGTCTTCGGCTTCAGCGAGCTGTTCTCGTATGCCGCCGACATGGCGGAGCTGGACTTCCCCTGGTTCCGCGACCGGCACGAGAACGTCCGCCGGTATCGGCACCGGGTCGTCCTGCTGGACTACGACGAGCTGCCCACGCCGGCGGCCAGCGAGCGCGAGCCCACCCGCTACGGCGGGCGGGCGTCGCTGGCCTTCGTGGAGGACGCCGTCGCCGCCGCCCAGACCGGATGCATCGACGCCGTGGTGACGGCCCCGATTTCGAAGCGGGCGTGGCACCTGGCGGGGGTAAAGTTCCCCGGGCACACCGAGCTGCTGGCCAAGCGGACGCGGACTCGCCACTATGCGATGATGTTCGTCGCCCCCCAGCTCAAGGTCGTGCTGGCCACCATCCACGAGCCGCTGATGGCCGTCCGCGACAAGTTCACCATCGGCTGTGTCTTCAATCCCATCGAGCTGGCCGATGAGGCCCTGCGGGCCCTCTTCGGCATGGACGGGCCTCGAATCGCCGTCTGCGGCCTCAACCCCCACGCCGGCGAGGGCGGCCGGTTCGGCGACGAGGAAACCCGCATCATCGAGCCCGCCATCCTGATGGCCGCGGAAGCCGGCATCCAGGTCACCGGCCCGTACCCGGCCGATACGCTCTTCGGCCGGGCGGTGGCGGGCGAGTTCGACTGCGTCGTCGCCATGTATCACGACCAGGGGCTGATTCCGATCAAGCTGCTGGCCTGGCGCCAGGCCGTCAACCTCACCCTGGGCTTGCCGATCATTCGCACGAGCCCCGGCCACGGCACGGCCTTCGACATCGCGGGAAGCAACCGCGCCGACGCGGCGCCCATGAAGGAGGCGATTCGGCTGGCCCTCGATCTGGCCGGTGGGCGGCTGGGCAGCGAGGCCCGCCCTGGCGAGCCCAAGCAGCAGGCGCCGAGGCGTCCCTCGCGGGGGCACCTGGGCCGGGACGGCCCGCCCCGTTGAGCCGCCGGCCCAACCCCGCGAACGCCGCGGGAAACGGGATTTTTTTGCGTTTTTCCCTTGACGAAAAACCCTCATTGGGGTATATTTCTCTCGTCGCTTGGAGAAGAGAGGGACAAGAAGCACCTTCGGCCGCTCACCGAAGTCATCTTAAGCAGCGCAGGTGCGTCTGTTG